>JBEPYP010000133.1:0-3861 GCA_041641355.1 Thermoproteota archaeon
TATCTATTGACCATTTTACTGTTGAGGATTTAGAAACATTGTTCAACAAAACTGATGAAATGATGAGTAGGATACCTCCCAAAAAGACATTAGAAGGGTTTGTAATAGGCAATATTTTTTTGGAATACAGTACTAGGACGAGAGTCAGTTTCGAGGTAGCTGCTAAGAAATTAGGAGCTGAGGTTGTTAATCTCATAGGGGAATATTCTTCGATAAAGAAAGGGGAAAGTCTTTTCGATACCTTTAAGATGATGGATGGTTTTGCTGATTTGTTGATAATTCGTAGTCCGATAGAAGGTACAGCTTTTTTTGCAGCAGATGTTTGTGAGAAACCGATAATAAATGCAGGCGATGGCTATTTGAATCATCCTACCCAAGCCATGATAGATCTATATACGATTAAGAAACTCAAGAATAAGCTTGACGGTTTAAACATTGGAGTCTGTGGAGATCTAAGATATGGTAGGGCAGCGATTTCTTTTATATTCGGCGTTTCTAAATACAGGAATAAAATCTATGCGATTTCTCCTCCTCAACTAGCTCTTAGAGAAGATGTCAAGAATGAACTAATAGAGAGGGGTGTGGTTTTCGAAGAGACTAACGATATATACAAAGTCATCTCAGATTTGGACGTCCTTTATGTTACGAGAATACAAAAAGAACGATTCCCAGATATATCGGAATATGAAAAGGTTAAAGGATCTTATAGGATAGATCTTAAAGTTTTGGAAAAAGCGAAAAGAGATTTGATAGTCATGCATCCTCTTCCACGTGTAGACGAATTGAGCTATGAAGTAGATAATACGAGCATGCAAGCATACTTCAAACAAGCCAGATTCGGAGTTTACGTTAGGATGGCTTTATTGGAGTTGATCCTTAAAGGTCCTTAATCAGCATAAATATACGTGTACTTTATTTTTCTAAAATAAATCGAAAACTTAAAAATTACTAAAATAGTAATACGATGGAAATGGAAGAAGTCGAGATGAAAGTTGCGAAGATCAGGAATGGCACAGTCATAGATCATATACCACGTGGAAGGGCTTTCGTCGTGCTTAAGCTTTTAAATCTTGGAAAAAATTTCGATAACACTCTAACGATTGCGGTGAACGTTAAAAGCAAAAAGCTAGGCGTTAAAGATATAATAAAAGTGGAGAATCTTGAGCTAGATCCCTCCCTTCTTAGTAGCTTAGCTCTCATAGCCCCAACAGCTACTATAAACGTGATAAGGAATTACAAAGTTCATGAAAAAAGCAAAATCATCCTTAAAGACTATGTAGAAGGTATCCTTAAATGCGCAAATCCTACTTGTATATCTAGGCAACAAAATGAACCTATCGTCTCCAAATTTAAAGTTATAGAGCGTACTCCTTTGAAGCTACAATGTGTATATTGCTTTAGGTATTTGAACGAAAACGAAGTTATAGAACAACTTGTCGAAGGAAAATAGAGAAATACAAATAATAGGCAAAGCTTTGGTAGGATCTGAATTGTTAGAATGTTCCATCTTAATAAAGGACGAAAGAATTGCGAATATATCAAAACTTGAACATTCAAACGTAAAAACGCTTAGATTTGGACAAGGTTATTTAATCATCCCAGCTATGATAGATTTGCATGTTCATTTCAGAGACTGGGGTCAATCATACAAAGAAACGATAGAAAGTGCTTCAATGGCAGCTTTAGCAGGAGGTATAACTACAGTCCTAGATATGCCCAATACTGTGCCTCCTGTAAACAATCTAGAAAGAATCATCAAGCGTTATGAAGACTTCAAAAAGAAAGCATTGGTGGACTTTGGATTGCATTCGAAACCTATTCCTATCGAAGATTTAAAGGAAGCCAGGAAATTGCTCTTCGGTTTTAAGTTCTACGAGGAAGATTTGCCTTCTATAAAAGATTACGTAGGCAATCTAAAGAGGGATAAACTAGTTTTTCATGCCCAATTTGGTGAAGATGAAGTAAGCGCTGTTGAGTTCATCTTGAATAATTCTAGAGAATTAAGAAATGTGAGGTTTGCCCATATTTCTAGGAAAGAATCTATAATTAAAATCGAAGAATTTCGTAGAAGTTCTACTAACAATGTCTTTATAGAAGTTACTCCTCATCATGCTTTTTTATCGCAGAAAGATCTAGAAGGGAAACCAATAGGTTACAGGACTGTAAGACCTCCATTAGCAAGTAGAGAAGATAACATAGCGATAATAGAAGCTATAAACTCTGGCATAGTAGATTTCATCGCGACAGATCATGCACCTCATAGTTTAGAAGAAAAGCTTAGCCAAAATCCTCCACCTGGGTTCTCCTCCTTAGAATTAGTAATACCTATATTCTTCACTTTTTCTCTCAAAGGAATAATTGATCTTAATAGACTGGTTAGATGCGTTAGTTATAATCCAGCAAAGTATCTAAATATAAAGAAGGGATTGATCGAAGAAGGGTATTATGCTGATATAACGATCATAGATACAAAAAAGACTTTTAAAGTAAATCCTTCTGAGCTAATAAGCATGTCTAAATTCACTGTTTTCGAGAATTTCGAACTTTTGTGCAAGCCTTTATTAACAATGCTCAGGGGCAAAATAGTTTATTATGAAGGGGTTTTCGATCTAAAGGACATAAGAGCTAAGAGTATACAGGAGCTTAGAGCTTTATGAGCAAAGTTTTTTATATAAGTTCTGTTCTATAATGATTCCTTGATCAATGGAAGAGGTCGTAGTGACTAAAAACCTTTCGAGATATTTTGGCAACATCGTTGCATTAGATAATGTAAACATAACTATTAAGAAAAACGAGATTTTCGGTTTACTAGGTCCGAATGGATCTGGTAAGACTACTTTGATCAAGATATTATCTACTCTATTGCTCCCAAGCTCTGGAGAAGCTTATGTCCTTGGTTATGACGTTAAAAAGGATTTCGCTAAGATTAGGAAGTTAATAAACATTGTATCAGGAGACGAAAGACCAGGCTATGGAGTTCTCAAAGTCAAAGAGAATCTATGGTTCTTCTCGCAGCTATATGGTTATGGGATCAGGGAAGGATGGAAGGTCGTCAACTCTTTAATAGAAGAGCTGAAAATGCAGGATTTTGCAGATAGGAAACTTAATAGGGTATCTTCGGGAATGTTTCAAAAATACAACATTGCTAGGGGCATATTGAATTCACCCAAGCTTTTGTTCTTAGATGAACCCACAGTTGGTTTAGATGTTGAAATTTCAAGAGAAATAAGGGATTATATAAAAAACTGGGTGAGAAAAGATTCTGAACGCACTGTTCTTTTAACCACGCATTATATGCTTGAAGCACAAGAAATGTGTGATAGGGTGGCTATTATTCATAAGGGTAAAATTATCAAAGTGGATACTGTAGAAAACCTCTTAAGAATCGTGAGGAATGAGCACATTTTCGACCTAAAGATTTCTAGTATGAGTAATAAAGAGTTTGAGGAAGTCAAAAAAATAAAGGGCATTAAAGCTATTTCTCTTGATAACGACGAATCTGGAGCGTTTAGACTTAGACTAGTTTTAGAAGAAGAATCCCCTATCGCAGATGTATTAAGTAAACTTAAAGAAGATAATGTTAAAGTTTTCGCTCTAAGTAAGGAGGAACCTACTCTAGAAGATGTCTTTCTCTATTTAGTAGGTAGTAAATTAAAATGATAAAAGAAATATTCAAAGTTGCTTATGCGAGAGCGTATGTGAGGATAAAAGGAGTGAACAGAGATGTAACACATTTTATAATAGAAACACTTCTCCCGTTACTAGGTATTTCAGCTATTCTCTTCGCTTATAAAGCTTTGAATGCTCCTAATGAATTTTTAGCGATCGCTGCAATAGGGGGTGCGATGATAGCGTTTTGGT
>JBEPYP010000134.1:0-3849 GCA_041641355.1 Thermoproteota archaeon
TTCGTAACTGTTGAAGGAGAAGCTCCTTTAGGATATATAGAAATGAGGATAAAATCTGAGAATTTGGATGATGTAATAGATTACATAGCGCCTAAGCCTGTTGTAAAAAAAGTCAAATTTGAACCCGATAGAAGTCTTGAGCTACAATAACGCTCTCAAATTCTTCCTTAGCTTCGAGCAAAAGTTGAGAAGGATCTGAATACCTAGCGCTTATATGGGTTAGTAATAACATTTTAACGTTAGCCTTTTTAGCTATTTTAGCAGCATCCCTGGCTGTTGAATGTTTAGATTCTCTGGCAAGAGCCTCTTCTACATCCCCGAAAGTAGCCTCATGTATTAGCAAGTCCGCATTGCTTGCAAAGTTTATCAAATCTTCATTGGGGGCTGTATCGCCTGTATAAACTACGACTTTACCTTTAACACCTTCGCCTAAAACTTGCTCAGGATATATGACCCTCCCGTTTTCAAGCTTCACGGGTAAGCCCTTCTTTAGCTTCCTTAGATGGGGACCTTCAGGTATTCCCAGTTCCTTTAGTTTTTCCTTTAATATTCTAGGAGGCTTATCCTTTTCCTTTATCTTAAACGAATAACTTTCTATGCTATGCTTCGCTCTTATAGCGGTTACTTCTATTTTATCATCTTCGTATACCTTTCCCTCCTTCAATTCATGCAATATGACCTTGTAAAGACGATAGGGATTCATGATCTTGTCCAAGACATTGAATAGTTCCTCGAAATTTTTAGGAGCATATACATGCAAATCTTCTTTCCTTAAGTCCAAGCCCATACTCCATATTAGCCCAGCGATGCCAAACCAATGATCGCCATGTAAGTGGGATATGAATACAGCCTTTATCTTGTTTGGATTTAGACCAGCGTTCAGCAATTGCCTTTGTGTACCTTCTCCGCAATCAAGTAAAAATATGTCCCCGTTTATTCTTAGAGCTATCGAAGGTAGGCCTCTTTGCTTCGTGGGTTTACTAGCAGCCGTTCCTAATACAATTACTTCAATCATCCATTTCTAAAACGTAGAGCCATCTTATTAACGATTTCCTAACTCTTTGTGGATGTTTTAATATTAGCTTATACCCAATGTGTTCTAGATTTTCTTCAATAGTAGCGATGCAAAGCTTGATGTTACCATAGTTCTTAATCCCTTCTAAAAACTCCCTGATGAGATCAGCATGACTCTTTCCTTTCAATGAAGAAGCAATTCCATATGGAGTATCACAAGCTATGCTCTCAACCCTCCTTAAAGGGAGCTTGGTGGCATCAGCCCTTATCAAGTCGACGTTATAAAGACTATAATGCTTAATGTTCGTCTTGCATCCCTTAATCATTTTCGCATCGATATCTATCCCAACACAATGCTCAGATATCAAGGCAGCCTCTATCAATATCCCACCTACACCGCAAAAAGGATCCACGAATAGACCATTCAAAGGGGATTTAGCCAAGTTAACCATCAACCTGGAATTTTCAGGCATCATCGATGAAGGATGGAAGGCAGGTCTCCTGCTCGGTCTTCTAGATGAAAACGCTTTCCTATTGCTTTTAGCTTCAAGAAAGCCTAGATATAGTATGGCATCTTTTATGTAGCCAAGTATTAATACAGAAGGAGATTCAAGATCCACTTTATTACCCTTTAAGTAGAAAATTCTGCCTATTTCTCTTTCCAAATCGTTCGTGATTTTCTTGAAATCCTTATCATAAGAATGAATCCTAACTGCAAAGCTCCCTCCGAATTTGATATCCATCTTCTCGATTTCTTTGATTTCTCCTAACTTCCCTTTGAAGAAAAGTCTTATGACATACCTAACTTTAGCACATCTCCATACTAGATAAGCGGCTATGTCTTCGAAGCTACGAATGAATAACATTAAACCGTTCCTTCCCAGAAACTCGTAGTAAAAACCTGCGGCCTCTAAAGCATGGATGACTTCTCTTTCAGCCAAATAGGGATCGTCTCCTATTAATATTACGCAATATTCAACTATTCCCAACCTGCTCTTTCTAGTTCTCTGATTTCCTTAGTCTCTTTCTTCCAAATCTTGTAATGTTGCTTGCAAAGATAGACTTTCCTCAGCTTTGAAGAAAAATTAAGAGAACTAGCTAGGGAAGCTCTTTCATAAGAAAGCGATTTCTCAGCTTGATTGGTACATCCTGAAACGCTGCAGTTAACTCCTTTACTAATCTTTCCCACTTACTTCCTCTCTTTCTTTTTGCTTTTTCTTCCATTTATGCTTATGAGTATGCCTTAACTTTTGGCTTCTCAAACCCCTCATCTTCTTACCGGCAGAAGTCAATCCTCTAAATACTCTCTTCCTATGCTTATGTCCAAACCATCTTTGTTTCTTCTTTTTCTTGAGGAATTTTTTGGCCAAAGCCTCATATCTCTTTAAATCAATGCTTTTGAGAGTAGCTATGTTCTCTTCATGGTTCGTCTTCCTCCTTAGATCTACGGGTATCCCTAGCTTAATGGCTTTATCTAGCGATAAGTTGACCGCCTTTAGCTCTCCTATGCTGAAGCCCTTACCTTTCCTCTTCTTACCCTTACTAATTACATATGCTACTAACTTCTTCCTCAATTCTTCGAACTCTAGTTTCTCTGCATCTACCTCTGGAATCGTGGCCATCTAATCTCCCCTGTAGAGAAAGCTTAAATTCTTGTCGTATTTTATGCTAGTACTATAAGGATCAACCATTATCACTTCAAACCACTTGTACATACCATCTTCTGCTACATAATAAGAGTTCAAGACTTCCATGTTGGGGAATTTCCTTTGGGCTTTCTCTTCAGCGATCAACCTGAGACTTTTCTTCAATGACAATCTAGTAGTGCCCATTCGCTTAGGTCTCCTGCCCGTTCTAGGTCTTTGTTTAGACATCTTGCCTTTTCTAACCCTAACTCGAACCACTATTATCCCTTGCTTCGCCTTGTACCCCAACATCCTAGCTTTATATATTAGAGTAGGATGTTCTAGCTTAACTATAGCGGGCTGTTTCCTCCATTCTATTAACCTTTCTTTTAATTCTTTCTCGTAAACTTTATTGATCAGCTTCCTGTATTTGGCTAGTCCCATTTACCTACTCTTCTTTTTTCTCATATTTTAACTTTCTCGAAAAATCTAATATTATCTCAGCAGCCTCCTTAGCTTCCTCTTCCATCGCTTCCCTCGTTTGAGCACCTATATGAGGAGTAACGACCACGTTCTCCATCGATATCAACTTCCTCTCAACCTCGCTATTAGGAGGTTCATTCTCGAAAACATCCAAAGCGGCTCCTGCAATATGACCTGATTCCAAAAGCTCGAGCAAGTCTTTCTCATCTATTATAGCCCCTCTAGCTGTATTCACTAGAAAAGCACCTTTCTTCAGCTTGAGTAGCTTTTCTTTATTCAAGAGCTTATAAGTAGTTGGATTAAGGCTAAGGTGGATTGTTAAGATATCGGAGTTGGATAACAAGTAATCTAAGTCGCTGGTGAATTCTATGCCCAATTCTTTAGCGAGCTCGCTTTTATCAGACCTGCTATGCGCAATAACCCTGCAATCAAAGGCCTTGAGCTTTTTTGCTACTTCATAACCTATTCTACCAAATCCTAGAATCCCTACGGTTTTACCTTTCAATTCATAACCTATCAGCTTTTTCTTAATCCATTCCCCTTTCCTTAAAGCTTCAAATCCTAAGCTCGATTTCCTGAGCAAATCCAGCATAAGACAAATCGTCAACTCAGCTACTGCATTGCTACTAGCCTTAGGAGTATTGAAGACTGCGATTCCTTTTTTATTTGCATAATCTAAATCTATATTATCAAGACCCACGCCTACTCTAACTATCGCTTTTAATTC
>JBEPYP010000135.1:0-3832 GCA_041641355.1 Thermoproteota archaeon
CATATGTTTCGATGGCAGTTAAGTTGGCTATCGAATAAACATTCCTTTCATATTTAAGGAGATCTAAGCCTGAAAGCCATTCTACGTAAATGAGATCAGCGTTTCTAGCTACAGGCATGCTTATTACCGCCTCTGTGTAGATTTTAACGCTCTCGTAAGGATAGAACCTAGAATTTGTCTCGTTGTTGACGCTATTATGTATGGAATATCTGAAGGCTAAGGAACCTATCTCTATAACACTTCCATCCCTTGGTGTTATGTTATTTTTGATCAACAATAAAGAAATGGAATATCTATAAGGTATTGAGATATCCTTGAATTCCATCAAAGTATTCTGAGACCTTCTGTCATAAACTACTAGGTAATTTTCCTTCATATACCTTTTAACATGGGTATCTTCATCTTTAGTGATGTGAGGCCACATGAGAAAGCTAAAATAAGAAGGGTCAAAAGAAGCAGTTAAGCGATAGGCATCATCGAAATCCACGACTAAATTTATGGTTTCTCCATTGCTACACTCATTACCTTCAATGAATATCGAGGCTTCATCAATGCTGGCTTCTTTAATGGTTAGAGAACCTAAATGGTCTACATCTACGTATTTAATAGAACACGATACGCTTATGACAGATATCCTAATTGGATTGAAGTTATTTGCTTGAACGAAATCTAAAGGGATAAAAGCGATGAAGATGAAGAAAATTATCGCTATGACTAAATGTGAAAATTTGCTCATAAAAAAATAATAATTTTTTTAAAAAAAAAGTTTAGGGAGATAACACTACCTGTGCAGCAAAATTCACCGAACCTGCACTGGTTTCTAGAGTACCAAATACAGCAGCGTAATTGAGGACGTCCTGTCTATCTAATTGATTAGTGCCGACTTGGAATAGAGAAATTCTTATTGTGTAGAGTGCTCCAGGCTGAAGAGGAGTAGCGGACAAACTGCCAGGAGGTATTCGGGTACCATCAATCCAGACCGGGGTAGTAGTGCCTACTCTCATGTAAAAAGTGGTCGTCCCTACTGTTATAGTGGCGTTATTAAGCACAATAGGCACATTTCCTGCTACTCTTACCGTGATTGTAAGATTCATAGTTGCGGTTGCTGTGGCGTCTCTGGGTTTAAGAACAGGCGTGCCTATTACAACAAGTTGTGATTGACTGCTAGCAGCTAGACCAATCCCGTACATCCATGCTATAAGTACTGCCGCTATTGCTACGCTTGCTATGATTATTAGAACTGTTATCAAAGGAGTTGAAATATCTCCTCTCCTAGATTTCAGTATCGACCTTTTATTTCGTTTTACCACATGAAATAATATTATAATACTATTTAAGTTTTATAATTTGATTTCTAAGACTAATATAATACAGTAATACAAGAGTATTATCGCAGTATTACTTATACATAGTAGAACTAGTTATAAATTGTATCTTAACTTTTAATTAGCGACTATCTAATAGAATAATACAATTAGTTACTAGAAAGCGAACAATGACATAAAAGAAGCCTAAAAGTTTTATTTCCAAATAGATTTTTCACTATAAACAAAATTATGTATTCCCTAAACCGTCAATTTTCCAAACGCTTGCTCTAGTGCAAATGTTTAGATTAACTTCTACTGAAATTCATTTTTCTAAGAACGATTTCAGCAAAAATTTCCTTAATTACCACTTTTCTCTATGAACAATCTTCTCCAAATCCCTTCTTTTATATTTAGGAGCAGGTTCAGCAGGATATCCTATGGTTATTATCCCTATAGGCCTAACATGCCTAGGCAGACCTAGGACCTTTTGAACCTTCTCGTCTTCGAAAGCTCCTACGAAACAAGCCCCCAATCCTTCGTTTACGCAAGCTAATAGAATTAGCATCGAAGCAAAGGCACCATCTATTATAGAATAGAAGTTCACGCCCCTAGAGCCATATCTAGCTGCAGACCTTGAAGTATCAGAAACCACTACGATTATCACAGGAGCGTTCAAGACTTGGTCTTGATATAAAGCAGCTTCATAGAGTTTCTCCTTGACCTTCTTATCCTTAACTACTATGAACTCAACGGGTTGCGTGAAGCCAGCGCTAGGTGCTTTCCAAGCAAGCTTTAATATTTTGTTTATCTTCTCATCTTCAACTTCTCTATCTTGATATTCCCTTATCATAGCTCTTTTCCTTACGACTTCTTCGAATTCCATCGAGAATGTAACTCGATAAAAAAATTTAATCCTTTCCAAAATACATAGTTTTAATGTCCTTGAACGTCAGAGATCTTGACTAAGGGCTGATGCTATTTGTCCGCGAATTACCTATACATTGAGACTTATTAGTGCCCCTTTAACTAAGTTAGCAAGCTTCCTCTATAGTGAGAACATTCCTCGCCTCTACATCGGCTTGGATAGAAGCTCTGATATTAAAGAGCGTTCAATAAGCTGGAATTAGAACGATAGGTTAAACTGTTTTAGACCTCTGCTACGGATATTTCCTTATTGCCTAAAAATTGGACGTTTGGGATAAAGAGAAATACTTCCTAAACCTTCCTAAGCTTCTTAACCTCCTTTCCAACTTCGAATAGATCTAGGACACCGGACAAAGCTATCCTATCTATGAAATACTTCGTCAAAAGACCTGCTATTATCAAGCCGCTAAGCATATGGAACAGAATATATACCAAGAAGCCTAAGTAGCCTGCATAATTCAAAACTCCCAATATCAGTTGAGGATATCTTATCCAGGTTGGGATCAATAGAAAAATTCCTGGAAGAGCACCTGCTAGCATCATCGTGGTGTAATCCCATTTCTTATACTTCCTCAAAGCAAATCCTAATTCGCTACTTAGTCCATGAGAAGTACCCCATATTAGAACGTCAAAACCGAATACAGGAGCTAGTAAAAGTTCTACAAAAGCAGATAAGAATTCTCCAGCAAAGGCAGATCCTGGCTTCCTTATTAAGTATGCAGAAGCAGTACCTCCTATGAACCAAATACCTGCTATTAAGGGCGTGATTAGCACGAAGAAGGGATACACAGCTGTTAAAGCATGCATTGCAGTCCAGACATAATTGCTAGCTATCAAGAAAATCGAGCCAGCGATCACTGCAATGCCCCCTAGTGCTGCTGCATCCAAGCTGGTATATGCGAATCTCATTCAGGCTAAATTCTTAATTACTCACTTATATTTCTTAAGATAAATGACTTATAAAAGTTCGAAAAGGCTTATGCTTTGTTGAATTATTCCAATTTGGAAGGTTAAAGACATGATCAAGGTCTTGTAGAAAGTAAAAGAAACTTGAATTGGCTAAAGAAACTAAGTTATTTGAGTATTCTATGCAATTAGTATTACATGCTACAAAGCTATAAATTAATGTAATTAATACAAATAAAATTCAATTATTCTAAGTTTGTTAAACTTAATAATTTTGATTTTAAAAACGAATCAAGAAGTTAAAAGAATTTGTTATTATACGTTGAGATACTTTCTATACTCCCATTGAGTTATAGTATACTTCGTAGAATCCCAATCCCCTGCGTTGGATATGTATTCCTCATATTCATTGAGTTTAAGCTTGATGAAGCTTCTGTAAGCTTCTTCGCCCAGGACTTCTTTTATCAAGGAATCTTTGGATAGATCTTCAACTGCTTCCTTTAAGTTCTTAGGCAAAGAATCTATTCCTATCTTTGCCCTTTCTTCATCGCTTAGATGATAGAGATTTGTGTTAACGGGCTTAGATTCCATTCCCTTTTTAATCCCTTCCAAACCAGCTTTTATTATCACGCTGAAAGATAAATAAGGATTGAAGGAAGGGTCTGGATGTCTATATTCTATATGGGCTCTATCCT
>JBEPYP010000136.1:0-3787 GCA_041641355.1 Thermoproteota archaeon
TACGAAACACCTTCACCAATCGTAGAAGAGAAGATAAACTATTTCGAAAGGAATTTTCCTGAAAAAGGTTGGGATTATGCTTATTTATTGCCTGCTCTAAGGAAATCTATTCAAGCAATAGGCAGATCTCTTAGAAGTCATAATCCGATAATCGTTTTCCTGGATAGCAGATTTCTTTCTGAAAATGTCTTAAAATACATTCCTTTATGGTTAAAAGAAAATAGAATCGTGATAGCTTATTCGAAGGGTAAATTGAAAAGATATTTGGCTAGACTTCAAGAGAAAAGTTATTAACGCATTACTTTCACATACACATATGGAAGAGGCTGATTTACAAAGACTTTTTTCCAAGAGATCTTCTAGAGTAAGACTTTCGCCTATAAGAAAAGTAGCTACACTCTTAGAAGAAGCAGTTGAAAGATCTGAGATTATTTCTTTCGGAGGAGGAGCACCTAGCTTACTTCCACCTAAGGAGTTACTAGACGTTTTCGTTGAAGAGTTGAAAAAAGATACATGGAATTTTTTCAGGTATACATCCACAAAGGGTTATCCAATGCTTAAGGAGAGGATAGCTGAAGATGTAAAGGATTATACAGGAGTTGAATATGATCCTACTAAAGAAATTATAATCACAGAAGGTTCTACGGAAGGGTTGTTTTTAGTTTTATCTGCAATATTGGAGGAAGGAGATGAAATAATCCTAACAGATCCTACTTATTTAGGTTATTCTGAACCTATATCTTTCCTTAATGCAAGGGAAGTGAGAATTAAGCAGGAAGAAGAAAACAATTATCAACCTTCGCTTGAAGAAATAAAAGAGAAGATAAGCGATAAGACAAAAGCTATTTTGATAAATACACCCGAAAATCCAACAGGAAGAATATTAGACGCTAAAATAGCAAAAGGCATAGTTGAGATAGCTAAAGACAAGGGCTTATTCGTCATCATCGACGAGGCTTATAAACACATCGTCTATGATGAGGAAAATGTTTTCCTAGAGAGATACGATAAGAATAATGTAATAAGTGTTTGTTCATTTTCGAAGGAAGCTTCTGTACCTGGTTTTAGATTAGGTTATATATGTGCGAATGCAGAGGTCATATCGCGTTTAGAGAAAATAAAACAATTCGTAACTCTCTGTTCAAATATGGTAGGGCAGAAAATGCTTGTTCATTATTTAACGGGAGACATCAAGAAGAAGTATCTAAACGAAGTCGTAATACCCACTTATAAGGCTAGAAGAGATTTCATGTTGAAGATGATAAAGGAATATTTGTCTGATGCCAAAGCGTTTGTTCCTCAAGGTGCTTTCTATGTTTTCTTGAACTTAAAGAATTATTTACCAAAGAATTTCGATGATGAGGCTTTCATGATGGACTTATTTGCTAAAAAGCATTTAGCCATAATCCCTGGTTCTTATTTCGGTGAAAGCGGGTTAGGCTATTTTAGACTAACCTTCGTTTCTGAGGACTTTGAAAGAATAGAAGAAGGAATAAGAAGACTTTCAGAATATTTAAACGTGTATGTTAAATAAAGTAGAATTCGAGGAAGAAGAGGAATTTGAAGTAGAGCAAGAAGAACTTAGAGAAGAAGCTACTATATATGAAGCTGAAACCCCTCTAAACTTAGGAAGGGGCTTTATAATCTCAGTTACCTATAGCGGTAAGAGGAGATGTGCTTTAGTTAAGTTATACGAACCCTCAAAAGGAAAGATATATTACTGGTATGATAATACAGGACACAAGCCTTACCTTTATACTGATGTATCTGAAGATAAACTAAGAAGTATACCTTCGATCGCATTACATAAAGGTCTTCTCGGCTTTGAAAAAGTTAAGCTATATGATGCTCTTCATGATAGAGTCGTTGAATTGACCAAAGTAATCGCTCGTGACCCTTTAGCGATAGGAGGTTCTGCTAATTCTTTGAGAGAATTAATACCTCTTAAAACAGGCGGAAATGTTTGGGAAGCAAACATCAAATACCATTCTAACTACATTTTCGATAAAGGACTGATACCTGGAGCGCCCTATAAAATCATCGACGGTCAACTAGTTCCTGATTTCGATGAAGTTTCTTTGAAAGAACTAGAAGAAAGATTTAAAGGAGAGAATCCCGAATATTTCTCCTCTTTAAAAGAATGGGTTCAAGTACTAAATCAAGAAATCCCCCTGATAAGGCATTTAGCCATTGATATCGAAGTGGAAATGGAATCTCCCTCTATAATGCCATCTCCAAGAAAGGCTGAGAATAGGATAATAGCTGTTGCTTGTGTAAGCAGTGACGGACTCAAGAAGGTTTTTTTGCTCAAGAGGAGCAATGTAGAGGTGGGTGTAAAGCCTAAAGACTTAGAAGACGTGGAAGTCATAATCTTGGAAAACGAAGTCGAGCTTCTGAACAATTTATTCAAGCTGATTTCCTCATATCCTTTAGTCATAACTTTTAACGGAGATAATTTCGATCTTAACTATCTTTATCATAGAGCACAAAAACTTGGTTTCGCTAAAGAAAGAATACCCATAACTTTAGGTAGAGAAATAGCTTTGGTCATTCCTGGAGTTCATGTAGATCTTTATAAATTTTTCCATAATAAAGCCATTCAAATATATGCCTTTAACAAAAAATACGACGAAGTAGATCTTAATTCAATAAGCAAAGCCTTGTTGAACGTTGAGAAGAAACCTCTTAAAGATTTCATAAACCTTCTTCCTCTTTATGAGCTTGCTAGCTACTGTTATAGAGATGCCTGGTTGACTTATTCATTGGTCAACTTCAACGATCACTTGGTGCTGAAGCTATTTGTGATATTAATGAGAATAACTAAATTGCCGCTTGAAGATGTCACTAGAATAGGAATATCTAATTGGATAAAGAGCATGATTAGCTTTAAGCTTAGATCTTCCAAAATTTTAATCTCAAATAAGAAAGAGATAGAGGAAGCTAAAGGAAAACTTGCTACTACTGCTATCATAAAAGGTAAGAAATATTTAGGTGCTAAAGTGATAGAACCTGTTCCTGGGATACATTTCGACGTTGTGGTCGTTGATTTTGCATCGCTCTATCCTTCAATCATAAAAGTTTGGAATATATCCTATGAGACCATTGATTGTCCTCATGAAGAATGTAGACTCGAGAAGTTGCCAGGGATAACTCATTGGAGCTGCAAGAAAAGGAATGGAGTTTTTAGTACGCTCATAGGCAGTCTAAGAGATCTAAGGATCGCTTGGTATAAGCCTTTAGCGAAAAACCCCAAGCTAAGTTCAACGCTGAGATCTCAATACGAAGTCATACAAGCATCGCTAAAGGTAATCTTGAACGCTGCCTATGGGATTTTGGGTGCAGAAACATCAGATCTTTATTCTCCTGCAGCTGCTGAGAGCGTTACAGCGATAGGTAGGTACAATATAGATAAAACTATAGAAATAGCTAAAAGCATGAACCTTCAAATAATATACGGCGATACTGATTCTCTGTTCCTCAAAAACCCGCCAAAGGAAATTCTCAATAAGTTCATAGAGAAAGTTGAGGAGACTTTAAAGGTAGATTTGGAAATGGATAAGATTTACAAGTACGTAGTATTTTCTCAAAGAAAGAAGAACTATTTCGGTGTAACCTATGATGGTAATGTAGATATAAAAGGTCTTCTTGGGAAGAAAAAACACATCCCTGAATTCGTTAGAAAGACTTTTTATGAAATCGTAGAAATCCTCAAAGGAATCGAGAAAGTAGAGGATTTCGAAGCCGCAAAAGAGAAGGTAAAGAAGTTAACATATTCACAGTATTCAAG
>JBEPYP010000137.1:0-3737 GCA_041641355.1 Thermoproteota archaeon
CTGCTGTGGATAGATTGAATTCAATAGAAGTGATGTTCATTTGTAGAAAGCTAGAAGGTAAAGGATTGGTTATCGTAGGTACTTTGATAGACAGGGACGATCCTAGAATACCTTCTCTCTGTGAAGTGTGGGAGGGGGCTTTATTCCACGAAAGAGAAACCTTTGATCTCATGGGAGTTTACTTTGAAGGAAACCCAGATCTTAGAAGGATTTTATTGCCCGAACATTGGGTAGGACATCCGCTTAGGAAAGATTACAAATGGTAGAAGTTAGAGAGGTAAAGGGGAGAGAGGTAAGGCAATTAATTATAAACGTAGGTCCACAACATCCTGCCACACATGGACCTATGGATATAATAATAACAGTAGAGGGCGAGGTGATAATAGACGCGGATGTAAAGTTAGGTTATATTCACAGAGGCATAGAGAAGCTTTGTGAACTTAGAAATTACTTCCAAATTCCAATTTATCTCAACAGGCTTTGTTATGTCAGCGGTATGTTTTGGGAATATGGGTTCGTAAAAGCCGTAGAAGAAATCATGGACGCTAAGGTACCAGAAAGAGCAGAATGGATTAGAGTAATAGCATGCGAGCTACAAAGAATAGCAAGCCACCTGGTTTGGTTGGCTGCATTCTGTGCAGACGTAGGATTACTTACATTGTTTTCTTGGGGATTAAGAGATAGAGATAGGATAATAGACTTGCTTGAGATGATGAGTGGTCAAAGAATGACCTTTGGATTTTTCAGAGTAGGAGGAGTTAGATATGATCTTCCTCAGAACTTCGAGGATTATACCAATAAGGCTTTGAACTATGTAGAAAAAAACCTAGCTGACTATGAAAAAATCATTTATGAAAATCCAGTGTTCCTTAGCAGAACTGTAGATGTTGCACCAGTAAGTGCTTCTAAAGCTATAGAACTAGGTTGGACTGGACCTATGCTAAGGGCATGCGGAGTTAAAAGAGATTTGAGAAGAGATGAGCCTTATGCTGTATACGAAACCTTAGATTTTGATATCCCTACTGGAAAGAAGGGAGATACATTCGACAGATTTTACGTAAGAGTTGAAGAAATAAAGCAGAGCATAAGCATAGTGAGGCAATGTCTGAAAAGAATTCCTTCAGGACCTTATCAACATAGAGCTTTATTGTATCCTCCTCCTGGAATAGGTTACGGTTATGTAGAAGATTCGCGTGGCGAATGTGGTTTTATGGTAGTAAGCGATGGAAGCCCTAAGCCATATAGAGTAAAGATAAGAAGCCCAGCATATATTCATGTCATGAGCCTACCTAAGATAATAAAAGGCTCAAAGGTAGCTGATCTATACGCTATCTTAGGCTCATTTGACCCTTGTTTGGGTGAAATAGATAGATGATGGAAGGAATATTTCCCTTCATTACTTCAAATCTGCTTTTGCTAGATATTATAAAAGCTGGCTTAGCGATGCTATTCGCTCTGGTCCTAGTACTCGTAAATGTCATAGTTTTTATTTATCTTGAAAGGAAAATATGGGCTAGAACGATGCAAAGGATGGGGCCTACTTATGTAGGCAAATGGGGAATACTTCAACTAATAGCAGACTTCATCAAAATCTTAAATAAGGAAATAATAGTTCCTGCAAAAGCTAATAAGTTTGCTTTCCTTTCAATGCCTATTTTAGTAACAGCCATTTCACTTTTATTGATCATCATCATGCCCTACGATTACGTGGTGGTAAATACTCTATTAGTGTTGGAGCCTTTCATAAATTGGATCGGACTTCTTAGACATGCAATAGTATCGAGTTATTTCGACATAGGTTTACTCTTGATTTTCGTAATCCTAAGCTTTAATCCAATATTAATACTACTCACAGGATGGATAAGCAACAATAAATATAGCATAATAGGAGGATTTAGGGCAGCAGCTCAGCTCCTAAGCTTCGAAATACCCTTGTTACTTTCTGTGGCCGCAGTTGTGGTTCTTACAGGAACCTTGAATTTATATGAAATCGTCGAGAAACAAAAGCAAATATGGCTGATATTTTTAGCACCGCTTACCTTCATACTTTTTTTGATAACTGCAATAGCTGAAGCTGAAAGGACGCCTTTCGATATACCTGATGCAGAATCAGAGATAATAGCAGGTTGGAACACTGAGTATAGTGCTTCTCCTTTCCTTTTATTGATCATGGGAATGTACGTAAGAGCCTTCGTAAGCGCTACTTTACTAGCAATACTATTCTTCGGGGGCTGGTTAGGACCCCAGTTACCAGGAATCTTATCACCAATGAGCGGACCCTTCTGGTTAATGATCAAAACATACTTTTTCATGTTCTTATATATAATAATAAGGGCAGCGCTTCCTCGCTATAGAATAGATCAGTTATTAAGCTTAAGCTGGACTAAGCTATTACCTCTATCAGTTTTCAACTTAATTCTAGTTTTCTTAGTAAAATATTATGCGATCTCAATAAATCTGCTCAGCTAAGCTTATATTTAGCATCTAAGAAGTAATAATGAAGTGCATAAAGAAGTAAAACTCATCAAGACTCTTAGGAGAACGATAATAGGACCATTGAAAGCATTCTTCACCGTTACAAAATATGTGTTTTTAAAAAGACCTACGATCGAATACCCTACTAAAACTATATATTTCCCTGAGAGATTTAGAGGAACCTTGGAAGTAGATGATCAATTATGCGTAGGATGCGGAATATGCGCTAAAGTTTGTCCTAATACATGCATATTCATGGTCCCTTATGAAAAAGGGAAACCTGCAATGATACCTGAAATAGATCTACAACACTGCATGTACTGTGGTTTATGTGTTGATTATTGTCCTCCAGGCGCGATATACCATACGCATGTGGTTAGCATAGTAGGCTTCAAGAGAGAAGACCTGTACCTCGATCAAAAAAGAGTTACAAGAGTCCAGGAACTTGAATATAGATAGAATAGAAGATTGCTATCTCCCGAGCGCCTTATTATACGACCTAGAAGGGAACACTTGGATTAAAATAGAAAGGAATTCGATAACAATTGGAATTACATCGCTCTTGGCATGGTTCCTAGGCAAATTCACGACAGTACGATACATGAGCTCAAGAAAGATGGGCAAGAATGAGATTATATGTTCTTTAGAATCTCTTAGAAGCTTCACCGTAGTTAAGTCTCCAATACAATGCGAAATCATCGATATTAATCAAGAAATCGTGAATAGACCTATTCTTTTGAACAAGGATCCTTATGGAAGCGGTTGGATAGCTAAGTTACTGCCGTTAGAAAGCCTTGATAATTTAAATTATAAAAAAATAGAAGAAATAAAAGAAAGAATTACAGAAAACATTAAAAAATTTAGGATTAAGTGCTTTTCAGAATTCCCAGACTATGAGTTCATCGAAATAGGGGTGGAATGTTCTGCAGTATTAGCTAAAATCAATGAACTCTTTTCTAAGGTCGAAATAGGAACAGTTGTGCATGTCGTAACTGATGATCCTTTGGCTAAATTAGAGGCGATGAGATGGCAGGATCAGACAGGCCAAAAATTCGTTGAACATAAAAAAGAAAATGGATTACATCATATAATAGTGAAAAAAATCAAATAAAAAATAAATTACTTTTAAAAAAATTAAATTACTTTTCTATTGGTAATTTGACAGCGTTGCCCCACTCAGACCAAGAACCATCGTAGAGTTTCACGTTTGGATATCCTAACAAATATTTGAGCACGAACCAAGTATGGGATGCTCTTTCTGC
>JBEPYP010000138.1:0-3719 GCA_041641355.1 Thermoproteota archaeon
CTTGACCTTTCGAACTCCATGAGGGAACATTGTCATTTTCGTCAATAGCGGCTACAGCTATGACTTCAGGGAATTTCGCGGGATAGGTTACACCATCGTCGCCCTCGTTTCCAGCAGCAGCTACGAGTACTATTCCAGCATTATAAGCCGCTTTTATAGCGTTATGAAAACCTTCATCGTAACTGAAACCTCCAAAGCTCATGCTTATTACATCTGCATCATCAGGCGTGCCTTTTATGCCATCAGGACCTTTCATAGCCCAATCTATTCCTTCCGCAGCGTCTTTCCATGTACCAAACCCTGCATTATCAAGCACTTTAATTGCATAAATCTCGACGTTGTAAGCTACACCAACCACCCCAATATTATTGTTTATAGCTGCAATTGTACCGATAACGTGCGTACCATGGCCATTTCTGTCCTTCCAATCTCTGTATTCTGTTGAGTTTTTATTCCCCACGACGCTGATTCCCCATTTGATGTTAACAGAAAGATCCAGATGATCCTTATCTACACCAGTATCAAGGACTGCTATCTGAACACCGATTCCAGTTGATATTGACCACGCATCTGGAGCTTTTATTCTATTGAGTCCCCAAGGTATTACTTGCGCTGGTTGCGTTCGTTGAGACTTGCTTTCTAACAACCAAATCTCGGCATTGATACTTTTTGCATAAGCAACGTTTACGCTTTGGAACGAGATTACTAAAAATGTTAGGACTGCCAATAAAATAATTAAATGTTTTTTCATTTCATTACACTTACACAAACTTACTATTTAAACTTTTTAATTCTCAATCTCATTCATAAACCGCTAAAAAGCAAATACATCGATAAATTTAAGAAAACTTTGAAAACGTAAATACTTAAAATAAGTGAACTATATATAACCAGGATTCTAGCTTATCGCTCATAACCTAGAAAGGAAAACTTTACGATAATTTTAGCCAATTCTAGCTCGGTTTAACAGAGATTGGAAAAATTTTTGTAGTAGGAAAATATCCATGCAAGAAATTTACAACATGTTGATATACCTTTGGGTCGACCTTAACTTTTTAAGCTAAAATATCTCTGAAGTATTGCACATAGAATTTTGTTGATTTCAAAGCCTTATAATACTTAAAAAATTTCAGCATCACTAATCCTATACAAAACTACATATAATGAGTGTTATATCTAGATAGATCAGTAGAGTTATATTAAAAAACGCCATAATATGTATGATTTAAGATGGCCTTAATTAAAAGCCATTATGAACTAAGGCAAATATCCAAAAAAATTTCAGATAACACAGAGGATTTCTGGGACAAAATGAATAAAGAGCTCAACAGATGTAAGAATAAGTTATCTAACCTGAGTTATATTCTCATACAATCCAAGGATAACATGCATAATACTTCTTATAAACATACAACGCAAATCCAATTATCTATTAGGCGATAATATGGCTCGCATAACTGTGGAGAGGTTTTAAAGCGTTGGTTAGTCTTAGAAGGTGTTAAATACGTTTTCGGCGTCCCAGGAGACCAGCTATACCCGTTCCTTGACGCTATTTACCATGATAAACACATAAAATTCATAACCATGAGACATGAAGCTGCTGCAGCACATGCAACTGATGCGTGTTCACGCTTGACAGGTCAGCCAGGAGTTTGCGTTGGAACAGTCGGTCCTGGAGCTACGAACTTAGTAGGAGGTGTGTATCCTGCTTTCGCAGATAGTATACCATTGATTGTGATAACAGCACAAAATCAAACATGGCGTTCATATCCAGATCAAGGTTCTCAACAAACTTTAGACCAGCTTACGCTTTTTAAGGCAGTAACCAAATGGAATGCAGTAGTATCAAATTGGAAGCGTATTCCTGAACTAGTAAGATGGGCTTTCAGAGCAGCGTTATCTGGAAAGCCTGGTCCAGTTCATCTAGATTTTCCAGCAGATGTTCTATTTCAAACCGGTGATGAAGCAGATATCGAAATTCTGCCTTCGCAGAGTATGAGTATGGTAAAACCGGTTGGAGAACCTGCACTTATAGAAGAAGCTGCTAAAATGCTTGCTAAAGCTAAAACCCCTTAATTCATGCAGGTGGAGGAGCTCTTAGATCCTGAGCTTCAAAGGAGTTAATAGAATTGGCTGAATATTTGCAATGCCCCGTTACTACATCTTTGGGTGGAAAAGGAGCAATACCAGAAGATCATCCTCTTTGTTTAATTTCAGCTGCTCCAGGAAACGCTCCTTTGTTGCTCATACTGAGGCCGATGTAGTTCTCGTTGTAGGTTGCAGACTTGGAGCTTTGGATTTATGGGATCGACTGCCTGCATGGGGAGAGCCTCATGAACAGAAGATCATTCAGATAGATATCTCAGGCGACATGTTGGGATTAAACCGCGTTGTTGATATAGCTATTGTAGTCGGTGCGAAATTAACACTTAAAGCCTTGCTTGAAGCGGTCAAAAAGTACACCCAGCCAAGAAAAGAAAACCCATACCTTGAAGAATATAAGCGATTAGAAAAAATATGGCTTCAAAAATTTGAAGAAATTTCCCGAAGAGATACTGTGCCGATTCATCCATTGAGAGTAATAAGAGAAGTTAGAGAATTTTTCCCAAGAGATGCTATCTCGATCGTCGATGGTGGAAACACTGCAGTATGGAGTTTCTACTTAAACAGAATTTATGAGCCAAATACCTATCTCAGCTGTGTAACGGGCGATTCTGGTCATTTAGGTGCAGGCATCCCCTATGCTATCGCAGCTAAACTAGCATTCCCATCAAGGCATGTTTACTGTATTACCGGTGATGGGGCTTTTGGTTTAAACATTCAAGAGCTTGAAACAGCGAGCCGGCTCGATTTGCCGATTGTATTCGTAGTACTAAATGATAACGCATGGGGAATGATAAGAGCTGGATATACGCTTTTCTATTCAAGAAGACATATAGGGGTAGACTTCTCAGATGTAAGGTATGATATAATTGCCCAAGGAATGAATTGTTACGGTGAAAGAGTCGTTGAACCATCCCAAATAAGGCCGGCGCTACAACGAGCTTTAGATTCAGGAAAACCTGCGGTTTTAGATATTAAGGTTGATAGGGAAGCTATACCTCCTGACTTCTTCATCCTTGCCTCAATATGGCTATAAGGCTGTGAGATTCCTGAAAAAGTAGCGATGGAAGAGCTGGTAAGAATAGCTAGCGAATGAGCGTCTTTATAGCTAACTGGTGATTGTTGATCTACCTTTCTAAATTCTATTAATTTTTTACGCCCAAAAATTTCCAGCAATCTTTTGGTTAATATTGCTATATGGACGGAAATACATCCAGTTGTTTTTCCTTTTTTATTTCTTTTCCTTCTATAGAACTTACGAATGATTTCTTTAATGGTCTTAGTCCACTTCTATGAGTTTCATTAAATCGTCAGAGAAAGACACTATATTTTAATAAATTAGTGCGGGGGGTGGGATTTGAACCCACGAAGCTCTCCGCACAAGCGCCTCAGGCTTGCCCCTTTGACCTGGCTCGGGAACCCCCGCTTCCCTTTTTTTATTAAAGCTATAAACCCTATAAAAATTTTGGGAAAACAAATAGCTTTTTTTAAAAAAGGTTTGATGAAAGTTTTGTGGATCATCTTGGAGATCATACTTATAACATTATCTTCAAGCTTAGCACCCTTTCAAGTCGAAGAAACACAAGTCCAAAGCATAAAGTGTATTAAAGATCCTT
>JBEPYP010000139.1:0-3716 GCA_041641355.1 Thermoproteota archaeon
CGCAGCAAAACGCTTCTTTGAGGTTGATGAAACTCGAAGATGAAGGTTACATAACGAGGAAGCATCTCAAGAAAGGTCAAGAAATAATCCTTACCAAGAAGGGAAGGGATCTAGTATATGAAGCGTACGTAACCTTGAAAAGGATCATAGAAGGTAAAAAGGAGATATATATAAAGGGATTTGTCTTCACAGGAGTTAAAGAAGGAGCTTACTATGTTTCCTTAGAAGGATATTCTAAGCAGTTCAAAGAAAAACTAGGATACATTCCTTACCCTGGAACATTGAACATTAGATTAATAGAGCCTAAAAGCAGAGGGTTTTTGAGGAACCTAGAAGGTATTTTCATAAACGGATTTTCTGATGAAAAAAGGACCTATGGTTGGGTTAAATGCTTCCCTGCGATAATAAACAATAAGTTAGACTGTTCAGTTATCTTGCTTGAAAGAACAATTCATCCAAAGAACGTAATAGAAGTCATATCCAGGCATCATCTAAGAAAAGAGCTGGGCCTAAAAGATGAGGACGTTGTAGAAATTTTGGTATATACAAAATGATTTTAAGTGAGGCGTGATTTCATTCGTAACTACAACTTAAAATGTAGATTGCAATCCTAAAATCACAAATAATAAATTACCATCGAAAGAATTATGACCAAAATCGAAGCTAATATCGCAAGCAAAAGCCTTTTACCTTCCTTGTTCATTTCACCTGCTCTAGCTTTATCTCTATTTTTTCATTTAGAAAAATTATCGCATAATTACCTACATTGGCAGGCCCAGGATTGACGATTAAAGTATTACCTATTCTATCTATGTTCCTGGCTTCATGGACATGCCCGCATATTACTAGATCCACCTTTCGGGTTTCAATGAACTTCCTAACATTTCTGCTACCGACGTGGAAACCAGTTTTCGTCAAATCTACTAAAGTATTATAAGGAGGTGTATGAGAAAGTAAGATTACCCTTCTTACATTTCCAGTTATGCTACTAAACACTTCATTGAGCATCTTCTCTAACTGTTCTTCAGACAATTCAAAAGGAGTAGAAAATGGCGTAGGTATTGAACCTCCTATACCGATTATAGCTATGTCATCTACCATTACGTGCTTCCCATGGATATCATGCTGAAGTACGTCTTGTGGGAAAAAGTTATAGTAATCACAATTGCCTGGAACGAAGAAGAAAGGTTTATTCTGAGCCTTAAACAATTTTATCACTTCCCTAGCTTCAGACCCTTTTCCGAAGTTTGTTATATCCCCCGCTATTAGTATTAGATCCGCATCTCTAACCGTTTCCAAGATCTTCCTCAAATTACTAAGATTAAAATGAATATCTGTTATAGCAAGTATTTTTTTCATAATACTTTAAATAAGCCAGCTGAATAAAAAATATTCAAAACAAGTTGACATTTCGAAAACTAAGGTACTAGTGATATTAAACATTCTTTAGCATAAGCATATATGTTGCTTATTGAATGTTAGAATATGGGAGTAGAAATCGAAGAAAGTTTAGATAGGGAGAAGCTTATTAACATGCTATTAGCAGCATATGCAGATGAATGGATAGCCTCGTACTATTATACATTGACAGCTTATGCAATAAAAGGACAAACCTCCGAGGAAATAGCTGAGCATTTCTTAAAAGAAGCTGAAGAAGAATGGAAGAAACATGCTAGGAAAATAGCTGATAGACTTCAAGATTTAGACGTAGACCCTCCCAGGGAATTCACTAAGATTTGGGAACTATCTGGATGCAAGTATCCTGAAATACCCAATGATCCCTATGATATAGATGGTTGGATTATAGCTGCTATTAAGGCCGAAGAATGCGCCATTAAAGCATATAGAGAGCTCTATAACTACACCCATATGAGGGATCCTGTCACAGAAGAACTCGCTGAGGACTTGCTCAGAGATGAAGTTAGGCATAGAACGATGCTTTTAAATTTATTGAGCAAGGAAGGGTTGAAAAGATTTAAAGAATAATTTCTATCTATTTTTTTACTCTAATCAATACTTTTTAACTCTAATCAAATCAGATTTACTCATCGTAATACTTCCATCAATTCTTTTTTATCCTTTACTATAATGTAATCCAAAACTGTACCTTTACTGTCCTTTATGCCTACTGTATCTATCAGGTCTTTAAAATATCCACCGACTAATCCATTAGCTATTATAGCTGCTCCTTGAGCTGCTTCCTTCACCTTAGAAAATCCCTTTATCTTCCTCACGCTGGCGTATTTCCTCAACCTATCCCTAGCTTCTTTGAATATAGATTCTATCCTAGAAAGCCTTCCTGAAACCACGATCTCCCTAGGAAATCCTGAAGAAACTAGCAAGCTTGCTACGGCTTTCTCGATTCCTTCGAAGAAGGCTTCAACAGCTATTTCTGAGCTGAAGATGTTAGAAGGATCATCTGAATTTATCAAATCGCTTATCCCTCCTTTGAACAAAATTTCTTTTTTGAAATCTCCTAGAAGATAGGCTAATTCACCGTCGATGCCTGAAAGGGATTTGAAAGAAATCGGGGAATTAGTACCTCCTATCCCGTCTATTACCTTACCTCCTTTAACTGTTATGAAAGAATTATAGGCATAACCTAGCTCTACTAATATGAAGGAAGTATAATCATAGCTGATATTCAATGCTTTGGCCTGCTCATAAATCGCTAGTACTGCGACGCAAAGCTTATCAGCAGTGCCCATGTCTATCTTGTTTAGCTTCCTGAAAATAGGCACGGTAGGAAGATGGATCACACCAGGTATCAAGAAGGTGTTGTAATTCGATTCTTTAAGTAATCTAACTAATTTGGGAAGACCTTTAAGTACTGGGATTCCAGGATCTTTTTCTTTAACTAGCGTCATCAACTTTTCGTCATCTTCTCCGAGATCTTTTATGTTTTTCAAACTTATTCCATAGCCTGAAGGAGCTACGATGGAATCTATAGGTTCATTCTTCTTTATCAATTCCATCACGTATTCAGGGTTTTTAGCAACAAGATCAGAGGGTATGCTCTCTTCTAAGAATACTTTTATCTCTCCATTCTCCTCTTCTAAGCCACATATATCAAAGCTTTTCGTTCCTGGATCTATTCCTATAGATCTTATCATTAAGGATTTAAATGAAAAAAGCTTAATTAAAATGAATGATTAAAGTCCAAAGCTCTGATCAATGATGAGGACCGCTATATGATCCTTTTACAAGAATGAAACTCTTTTGAATTAAGCGATATTTGGTTTGCTATTCTAAAAGATTGAATCTTGCGTAGGTCAAGTACTTCCTTAATCTACTCAATGCTTGCTGTCCTTTAAAAGAATAAGCATTTATTTAATTTTGCCTTTCATTCAGCTTTTCTAGAAACTAGTGTCGGCTTATAACACTGGAGCACCGCCTCCAAATGGGTCTTCTAATTCCCTATAATATTTATCTATATTATTTTATCAATTCCATAATATTATTAAAGAAATTGATTTTTATCAAAGATAAATAATCCTTTAATCAATTTGATATATTATAGAAAATATTCTCAAATAACTTCTTAAATTTTGTTTTCATGTATTTTATGCCTTCGTATTAATAATAGACATATTTACCTAAAATTTCATTAAATATTCAAACATATAAATCGAATGCTTCCAACCTATATCAACTATAAAACAGAGAGTTTAAAAATTTAGTAAGACTCTTCACAGATACTTCTTAAAAAAGGAGTT
>JBEPYP010000140.1:0-3703 GCA_041641355.1 Thermoproteota archaeon
CTATGAAGGAGGTCAAATTGAGAACTGCTTTATTCGTAGTAGAATCGCCTACTAAAGCAAGGACTATATCTTCTTTCTTCGGTAAGCCTGTGATAAGATTGGTTAAGAATCTGAGAGTTTATGAATGCGTGACTGATAGATACGTCCTTTATATAACTGCTACTAAAGGGCATATTTTCGAGTTGGTTTATACCCATTCACCTATGCAAGAGATATACTATGGGATAATAAAGGAGAACGACGATTTCATACCGATCTATTCTACGATAAAGAAATGCAGAAATTGTAAGGAGCAGTTTACCGAGTATAAAGAAAAGGGCAAATGTCCTTATTGTGGGAGCGATAATATAGACGATCAGATTAACACGGTTGAAGCACTACAAGAGCTAGCTCAAGAAAGTGATTTAGTTATCATAGCTACAGATCCTGATTCTGAAGGAGAGAAGATAGCTAAAGATGTATATTTGGTAGTCAAACCTTTTGCTAAAGAGATAAAAAGAGCTGAGATGCACGAAATAACGCTTAACGCTTTCTTGAAAGCTTTGGATAATCTGAAAGAAATCAATGATAGACTTGTCTTAGCTCAGGTGCTTAGAAGAATAGGGGATAGATGGGTTGGCTTTAGCCTTAGCAATCTAATGCAACAAAAATTTGAGAGAAAGACCATTGGCGTAGGTCGTGTTCAAACTCCTGTCTTAACTTGGATAATAGAAAATTATAAGAAGTATAAAAAAAGGAGGAAAAAGAGGATTATCCTCAACATTAAGATAAACGAGATATTCCTAAAAGTTAATACAAAGCCAATCAAAATTAAAAAATTTACCAGCGGATTATCTAGAAAAATAAAGAAACAGCTAATAAACAGCAAACTTGAAATATCAAAAATAGTAACGAAGAAGGTTGAAATCGTCCCTCCTAAGCCTTTGTCTACGAGTGAATTATTAACTTCGGCAGTACCCAAACTTAGAACCTCTTCTGACAAGATCATGCGGCTTGCTCAAGATTTATTTGAAGCAGGACTGATAACCTATCATAGAACAGATAGTCATTATATAAGCTACGTGGGCTTTGAAATAGCTAATAAATACTTAGAGGAAAAGGGGCTTTTGCATCTTCTTAATAAAAAACAATATGATAAGGCAGGTACTCATGAGTGTATTAGACCTACAAGACCTTTGGATAGACAAGCTTTGGAGAGCGCTATAGATACTGGTCAGATAAGAATTCCGATTCAAATGACGCCTCAACATTACCAATTATATGATCTAATTTTCAGGACGTTCATTGCTTCGCAAATGAAACCTGCTGAGGTCATCAAATACAAGATTAACTTTAAACCTTTAGCGATAAAACTTGAGGAAGAAGAACTTCAAATAAAAGTTGAACCTCTGGAAATAAATGTAGAAGTGGATGAAAATAGCTTCGTTAAAGTATATCCTATTTTATCTTATCCTCAGTTGAAAGATGGAATAAAGGAAATGGAGGCGATTATAGCAGATGTTAGAATTGTAAGGGAAGGCAAAGTGTTGTTCACCGAAGAGGAAATAATCAGAAAGATGAAGGAGGAAGCGATAGGTAGGCCTTCTACGTATGCTTTCATAATCAAAAGGTTAATAGATCATAATTATGTGATGCTTTCTCCGATTAGAAAATTTTTCATTCCTACAAAGTTGGCTATGGATTTAATAGTCATGTTAAAAGAAAAATTCCCATGGGTAATAGACGTAGAGCTTACTAGAAAATTTGAAAGATTAATGGATGGGATAGAAGAAGGTAAGCTAAGCTATGATGAAGTTAAGCAAGTCTTCAACGAATTCTTCGAGGAATATTACTTGAAGGTTGTAGAAAAACTCGAAGAAATCAAACCTGTCCAAAAAATAGGCTAAATGCATGCTCAGAAACGAATTATTAGTTGAAGTTTACATCATTCATTATTTCTTATTGTTTAGATGGGGTAAATCGGGAGAATTAAGAATATAAGTTCTCTTTTGATTAATTTCATTAGCCAATGATGAAGAATTCCAATATGAGAAGTGATTTATCCCAGGGGTAGCTGAGGATTATTTCTCATTTCATGATCTACTTAAGCTCTTGATTTCGAAGGTTTGTAAAATTTATCGTATCCTTCCTAAAGTAGATGGATTAAGTATAAATATTTAACGAGCACAATACTTAAGTATTTAAATCAAAAGGAAGATTAAAATTATAAAAATATTGATTTAATTATCTAGAAACTTATTGTATATAATTATATGTAGCTTTATAGAAAGGCTTATAATAATGATGATTTACATCAGCTTATGAAAAAGAAATTATTGATCCCGATTTCTGCTGCTGTTATAATAATTGTCATCATCGCCTATATTGCTTTTGGTGCTTCTGAGAAGCCTAGGGGGTATGCACTTCCGAATCCAATCAATTCTCCTAACTTTATCCTTCAAAATGTAGTAACAGGAGAGACTGTAGAGTTAAGTAAGCTTTACGGCAAGGTGGTGGCGATTTCCTTCGTTTTTGTCCATTGTCCTGATGTCTGTCCTATAATATCTGCAAGATTCAAGCAAGTAGCTAATGAATTAGTTAAAAGTGGGTTTTCTGGTAAGTTTGCGATGCTTCTTATCTCAGTAGATCCTGAGAGAGATATTAGAGACGGCAAAGCTTATATGGAGAGATTAAATGCACCTAATGAAGTTATTTTCTTAGTAGGGGATAAAACAGTTCTAGAACAAGTTTGGAGTAAGTATGGTGTTTATGTAGCGAAAGAAGGGACTGGAGAAAACTATACCGTGATTCATTCAGTTATAATAATATTATTAGACAAACAGTTGAGACAAAGAATATACTTCGGTAACATATTAAGTTGGTCTCCCGAAGATTTATATCATGATATGGTATTATTGCTTAAGGAATGAAGTTAATCGACCTTATTAAGACGAAACGATTTCTGGTTTATTCCTCTTTAGTAATTTTATCTTATATCATAATCCTCATAGTAATCCAATGGATCATAGCAGGAACCCCTCCTAATGGCTTTGGCCTTTTGAATAAACCTGAATCTTCTAAATATGCTAATTTCGAAGATTTCGTGATATTTTGGGTAAAGTATGAGCAAGTTATAGAGGGAGCGAATTTTGAATGGTACGGAATATTAACTCTAACCACTTTTTCTCTTTTGATATTACTATCTTTCATATCAGCGATCAATTTATCTTTAGCAAAAGAAGTAGGTAAGGGCAAGAAAGGAGCTGCCTGTGGTACTTTAACGAGTACTGCCGGCTTAGCGTTAATAACAACTTCAGTCAGTGCTTGTCCAGCTTGTGGAACAGCAGCTATATTATCGGTATCTCAAGCACTTATCTTCGTAGCTACGGGTAGCACCTTAGGCATATCTGCTCTATTCAAGTTCCTTACCGATTTAGTAATAATTATAGGAATAGCGATAAATCTCTTGCTATTCTTCATTTTATATAGGAAAATCAATAATAATTCATGGCATATGAGGTTAGTTATGAACAAACGAAGGTAGAGCTTGTTCTAGGAGACCTTCTTGAAGAAGAAGTCGAAGCAATAATCAATCCTGCGAATTCTTTAATGATAATGGGTGGCGGTGTAGCTGGTGCTATAAAGAGAAAAGGTGGTGAAGATATAGAGAAGGAGGCTATGAGATATGCTCCTGTTCCTGTAGGTAAAGCGGTTTTAACGAATG
>JBEPYP010000141.1:0-3684 GCA_041641355.1 Thermoproteota archaeon
GCCCAAAATGCTAGCCTTAAATATTGGTTTAGATTCAATGTCAATGCTTCAATGCATGCTTTAATGGTAACAGAACCAGCTAAGTTTATAGCCCAAAAGTACGGTTTTAGCAAAGTAGGCATATTATATGATCAACACGCTTGGACAACTGCAGTTGTGGCAAGAGCTAAGCAAGAGATTCCAAAAGCTGGTCTACAACTTGTTTACGAAGGTACTATAGATGTAGGAAAGACTACCAGTGCAGTACCACAACTGACTAAAGCAAGAGACGAAGGAGTTCAAGTACTAATGGTTTGGACTGCCTATGGGGATGGAAAAGTAATACAAAGAGACTACAATACCCTAAAGCCTCCCTTTGTATTAGTCCAATTCGATGTAGTAGGCATGGGCCTTGGTCAATGGAGCGTAACAGAGGGTAACTTGCCTTACCAAGTATTTGTCTTCTACAATTACCCTGTTACTCCTGAGAGCAACGCGTTTGTGCAAAACTACAAAGCCAAATACGGAGATTTAACCTACTTCTACCCGCCATTCTTCATGTACGATGCTGTATATGCTTGGGCTTCTGCTGTAGAAGCAAAGAAATCATTTAACGGAGATGCGGTTGCTGATCATCTGGCTACCAATGGTTATAAAGGCATAAGCGGGAATTGGGTATTCACTAAAGGACATTCACCTCTATTCGGACCTGGATATATAGCAACGATCGCGGTTCAATGGACTCCCGACGGTAAAACTGTGGCTGTTTGGCCTCCAGGACCAGGCGCTACAGATTTCCGCCTTCCACCGTGGATTAGATAATGATTGAAATTATTCTTTTTTCTTTTTTATTGGGTACTGGATATGCTTTAATATCTGCGGGTTTTAATTTATTGTTGGGCGTTGCTAGAATTATAAACCTAGCTTATGGAGCTTCCATCGTCCTCGTAGCTTATATATACAGCTATATAGCTTCTATGCTACCCAAATTAACTGCAGCGTTATTAACCATAGCAATAACTACTTTATTAGGAACTTTCGGTTGGATCATACTCAATTGGCTGAGGAAGAATGAGATGTTGATGATCGTGGTTTCCTTGTCGATTGCCTTGTTAATAGAGGGTATTTTGCTTTGGACCTTCGGTCCCTATCAAAGAATAGTCCCTTTGATCTTCGAAGGAAATATTGGAGTGGTACCATTACAATGGATATTCACGATATTTACAGCAGCTTTAGTTTTAGGTTGTTATTATTATGTAGTAAACAAAACAAAGATAGGAAAGCAGATTAGGGCTACTTCTGAGAATCAAGAACTTTCTTTGCTTTTCGCCATAAATCCAAATAAGGTCTTTTTGTTCACAGCCTTTCTTGCAGCACTTTTCGGAACGATCGGTTCTTTGATGATCTCCCCCTTTCTTACCATATACCCTCATGTGGCTTGGTTTTTCTTGGCCATTGTGCTTTCAGTATCAATCCTAGGCGGTCTGGGTAGCGTTGCAGGTGCTCTGATTGCGGGTTATTTGATATCCTTTGCAGAAAGGTTTTCTGCGTATTACCTAGATCCTTCAATCCAAGCTTTCGTACCAGTGATCATAATAATCGCAGTACTTTTGATCAGACCACAGGGCATATTCGGAAAGAAGCAAATAAGATGGGCATGAAAATCACAGACATTAAGTACTTTACGATCAGGCTTATTCCTGTAATTTTATTATCGTCTCTATTATTTTTCATATCAAAGCATCTTGCTTTTTTATTGAGCATGGCATTGATGTTCGGCGTCATTACCGCGGCTTATTCTTTGTCTTCCATCAGGACTGGCTACATTAATCTAGGTTTCACCTTCATAATGGGAACGGCTGGATATTTGTTTGCACTTTTCTCTAGCAACTTAGTAGAAGCCCTCTTTCTATCCATTACAGGAGGAATTCTAGGAGGGCTTTTGATCGGAATGCCTACAATTAAGCTTAGGGGACCATATTATGCTGTAGTAAGCCTAGTTTATCCTTTTCTGTTGATAACGCTTTCTCGAAGCGCATATGAAATATTCAAAGGAGATGATGGAATTCCTCTTTGGTCTTTAACCTTTCAAATAAATTCGTACTATATAGCTATATCTGCGATATTATCTATCTTTGCCATGCTACTCATAGCTAGTAGAAGATTCGGTCTGATTTTAAGCTCAATTTCCATGGATGAGATCTTGACCGAATCCAATGGATTAAACGTTAAGAACCTCAAAATATCGGCTTATACCCTAGCAGGATTTTTCGTAGGTGTGGCTACTTTCTTTATGGCCTCATTACAAGGAATAATGTCAACAGCTCTCATAGAGCCTATACCTCTTCTAATCTACATCCTTTTAGCTGCGGGTATAAAACCAGGCGATGTAACAGTGGCTTTCTTAGCGGGTACAGGGCTGTACGTCTTTGATTCTTTTCTTCGAGGATTAGCCTATGAGGCAAGATTAGCCATAGTTGCAACGCTTTTATTGGTAGTTTATTTTATATATTCAATACGTTATGCTCCTCGTGAATGAAGTTTCAAAAAGATTCAGTGGAATAGTCGCATTAGATAATGTTACGTTAAAGATGAATTCTCAAGAGTTACTAGGCATCGTAGGGCCTAACGGTTCAGGTAAAACCACCTTGCTAAACGCGATATCAGGACATGTGAAGCTTGATGCTGGGAAAATAATATTCAAAGGAGAAGATATAACAAAACTTCCAATTCACAAAAGAATAAAATTGGGAATAGCTAGGTCTTTTCAACAGACCAAGATTTTCAAAAACCTAAGAGTCAGAGAAAACCTTAAAATAGCCACTGAAGATGAATCGATAATAGAGGAAGTCCTGAAGCTTCTTGGTCTAAAGTCTAAAGCTGATTCCTTAGCAGCTATGTTAACTCTATTCGAAATGAAGAAGCTCGAATTGGCTAGATGCTTAGCTCTTAAACCGAGTTTAATATTATTAGACGAGCCCATGGCTGGATTGCTTTCAAGCGAAGCCAATGAAATGGGTGAATTGATTAAAAATCTTAGCAAAGAAAATGGCTTTTCCTTTATAATCGTGGAACATAAACTTTCTAACTTATTTAAAATAGTGGACAGGGTGGTCGTGATGAATGCAGGCAAGGTTGTAGCAGATCAAGAACCTGAGAAAGTCTTAGAAAACCCTCTATTTAAAGAAGTCTTCTTGAGCAAGTCATGATATTAAAAGTTGAAAACCTACATTCTGGCTATGGTAAAATGATCGTGGTAGAGGATGTGAGCATAAGCGTGTCTAAAGGAGAGATCGCTGTTTTGTTAGGACCAAACGGGGCTGGGAAAACTACGATTCTTAGGACCGTAGTAGGCTTGGTCAACCCTATGAATGGCAAGATCATATTTGAGGGTGAGGATATAACTAAATTGTCTGTATTAGAAAGGCTCAAGTTAGGTATAAGATATTTGCCTGATCGGGATCTCGCTTTTAGAGAACTTTCAGTTAAAGATAACTTGATACTAGCAACTAAAATTGGAGAAATAGACCTTTCTTTATTCCCCATGCTTGCTAATAGACTAAATGAGAAAGCTGGTAACTTGAGCGGAGGTCAGTATAAAATGTTAGGATTAGCTATAGCATATCACATGAAACCCAAGCTATTGATGATCGATGAACCTTCATCAGGACTTTTCCCTAGTGCAAAGAAGGAGCTAGCTAATGT
>JBEPYP010000142.1:0-3632 GCA_041641355.1 Thermoproteota archaeon
ACGTTACAATCCTTGAAGAATTCGAGCATCGGATCTGGAGTTATGAAAATATATTGAACATCAGGATTCTCCTCAGGAAGACTTGAAAGGAGTATCGATATTCTCTCTTTATTTAAAGGATCCATGTGGATATCGAATTCGTCTACAGCCCTTATAGTCGATTTCATATACTGTTGGCAAGCTAATAGGAAGGCCATCGTGGCTACTATTCTTTCCCCACCGCTTTGAGAGAAACTACTCAGCATTATGGGAGAAGTCCCCCTAAACCCTACGCTTATATCAAGATAGCAATTTTGGAAATCTTCTATGTTCACCACATCTACATAACCAACCCCTTCAACTCTAGAAAGTATGCTTTGGAATATTTTGTTCACGTTAGATACAGCTTCTTTTAGCATTCTTTGCCAGACTTCCATTCTTTCTTTAAGCTCAAGAACAACCTTCTCTTTATTTTGCTTAACCTGCTCTGATTTTTGTTTAATATCTTCATAGACTTGCAAATATTCCTTGTATCGCGAAGGAATTTCCTCTGTTATTTCTTCTAAACTCTTCAATTCCGCTTGCAAATCCCTGATTTCAGATTCTATTTCTTCTGCAGATCTAGACGTCTCGATGTACTCTCTTTTCTTTTTTTCAAGTTTGTCGATTTCTTCTTTGAGCTTGTTGAGTTCTTTTGACTTCAATCTGATATGGTCTTCTAAAAGAGATATCTTAAATGAATTAAGAACATAATTGGCTTTATATTCTGCATATTCATCTATTTTATCGAGAATAACTTTAATATCCTTTTCTGAGTATAAAAGATTTCTCAGCAAATCTTTAGTATAATTAATTTTAATTTCAAAATTTTTTAAAATTGTTTCAAGATTTTTCTTCTCAATTTCTTTATTTTCTATATCTTCCTTCAATTCTTTAAATTTTTTACTTATTTCATTATAATTAGCCCAAAATAATTCATTCTTTAACTTAGAAATTAACTCAATTAATTTAATTTTTCTCTCATATTTTAAATATAAACTTTTCCAGTATTTCAGATTTGCTTCTGCAGTAGCTAATGACTGCAATAAGCTTTGAGATCCTTTTTCTATTTCTTCAAGCCTCTTCGAAGCATTCATGACCAATTTTCTATAATCAGCTATCCCTATCGCCTCTTCGAATAACATAAGCCTTTCCATAGGATTTCTCGTAGCGAAGTCTTCTATCATGTTTTGATGCATTATTATGAGTATATTATCAGGATTTATACCCAGCTTTTTGAGTTGCCTTTGAAGATAATGCTTTTCTACTAGTTCTTGATTCAGTTCAAACCAATACGTACCATCGCTTCTTATTATCCTAGTTATCATTACCTGATCTAAATTTATACCCGAAAAAGGACGCTTACCTTTTTTAGGAGTATTATCCATTATCAAGCTAATTCTAGCTACATCTTTACCATATTTTATCAAGTCTGAAAGCTTTCTAGACCTTTCAGTATAGCTTTGTCCTAAAGCTACGGATATTCCCAATAAGATGGCTGACTTACCGCTCCCATTTGGACCGGTTATTAGATTTATTCCTTTAGTTAACTGTATTCTCGAGTAGGAATGAGAAAGGAAATTCTCCAATATTATTTCTTTAATATACGTGCTCAATTCTAACAAAATTATTAAAATCGATTAAATAAAAATAACGCAATGGTCATCTCAGCTAAAGTATTCCTAGTTAATGAGGAGATAGATTTGAATGAATTAAGAAAAAGACTTCATAGATACAGCTATGAGAAGATAGAAGAGCATGAAGGCAAGCCTATTAAGCTCGAGACAAAGATAGAAAACTTGATACTTAAAGAAAACATCCTAGAGGGTGAGCTCCAAAAAGATACTGTAATGTATGTTAATCAAAAAGGATACAAGAACCCTGTAATTAGAACCTACAACATCAAATTTTATTTCATAAATCAAGAAAAGTTATTCTTAGTAATATTTGAGAAGAAGAGGATGGCTAATCTGATAGCCAACGAATTGAGCAAAATTTTATTCATAAAGGTCGGAAAAATAACCGAAGTTAGAATGAATCCTGATAGGATGTTAAAACACCATGAAGAAAATAAAGAGAACACGAAGGTGATCTTTTTCGATGATGTAGATATACCTAGCGTGAATAAGTTATCTTTATACGGAGAAAAGTTAGCAGATACTATGCTTTACCAAGAATATTTAAAGCACGGTAAAGTTTGGTATATCGTTTACGTTTCTAAGATAACAGGTAAAACAGTAGGTCTAACTAGAAACGGCATCGTAGTTCATTTTGATCAAATAAGCCAAGAAGACTTCCTCTCTTTTATAAAAAACGAAATATTAAAGCTCTTTATTTGAGTTCTCCTTTGATAAGATAAGCTTTATTCTCTCATCGATTCTTTTATACTTAATATATTCAGCTACGCTGGATGGAACAAAATCTTCCCATCTTTCTCCTCTATATATAGCTTCTCTTATCTTGGAAGCTTCGTATTTATCCCTATTGAAAAAGGGAATGTTCCTGACTTCGTATCCTTCTTCAATGAAAAGAATCCTCGTCAACGTATCATTGGAGAATACTATATCAAATCTAGGGCAATGTTGCTTAACGACTGCTACCCATTGCTTATGAAAACCCACATCAGGTACACAAGTGATTATAACCCTATTCAGGAGACCCTCATATTTTAATAGATTCCATATGCATTCTATCCTTTCACCTACAGTCATAGGATTATCTTTAGTATGACTGAACTGGGCTGAACCTATGGCTAATATTACTTGTTCGAATTGGTCTAGTATCCACTTTAAAGCAGCATAATGACCGTTATGGAAGGGTTGAAATCTTCCTATGTATAGAGCTCTTTTTTCAAACATAATATGATTACTCTATTTTACAAAAAAATTTAAGCTTCTTTAATTAAGACTTTATTCCTAACTTCGCGTTTCGTCTTTTCCTCTTCTCCTAGCAATCTCTTCAATTCTCTGTATCTGTTTCTGATAGTAACCTCTGTTATATGAGCCTTAGAAGCGATTTCTCTCTGAGTCAAGGGTATCTTTAGCTTCTTGCAAACATAATAAATAGCTGCAGCAACTATGCTTATTGGATTTCTTCCTGAAACTAAACCTTTATTCCTAGCCTCCTCAACTATTTCAAGGACTTTATCTTTAACTTCTTCATTTAAAGCTAGCAAATCAACAAGCCTTATTGCATACTTATCTATTGAAGGCTTTGACCCCTTTCCGAATTTCTTAGCAATGATGGAATACATTAACAGAGCCCTCTTCGTTTCCTTTTTGTTCAAACCCATTGAGCTGCAAATTTCTTTGAATAGAATAGGATGACCTTCCTCTTTACAAGCAAGATGGAGAATTGAAGCGGCCAGCGCCTTTGGAGAAACTCTCTTGATTATCTTCCTGCTTATGATTTCATGGGCAATGTTCAAGGCTTCGTTCAAAGCAGAATATGGTAAGTTTAACTTTTCTACACCCCTAGCTAATTCCTTGCTCAGTAAAATCGTCTTTTCTTTTGTAGTAGTTCTTTGCATTTTATTCAACAGGTATTCCCGCTATGTCTAATTTCAACAACAGCTCCTTGAATCGATTCCTTACAGTGACCTCCGTAACATTAGC
>JBEPYP010000143.1:0-3604 GCA_041641355.1 Thermoproteota archaeon
GAAGGAAAAACTGCTTCCTTATTCAAGTTTTCTACAACTGCTGGGGTTATTTTATCAACCGAAAATCCGTTATACATTAAGAAGATTTCAGAATATGGTAGGAATTTAGGCATTGCCTATCAAATTTACGATGATATAAGGGACTGGGATAAAAAAGAATACGTACAGAAGCTGTCCGTGAGCAATAAAGAATCCTTCTTGAAAGAGAAACTATACCATCATCTAGATCTAGCCTATAAATCACTTGAAAGCATACCTCATAATGAAGCCAAAGAAGCTTTGATCAAGTTCCTTGAGTTGGTAATAAAAGTAGTTTAGTATCTTTCAAACCTGATTTTCTATCCGCTCTGAAGGGTAAGACTTTACGTTTTTGTTTATTCTATTTTGTTATCATCATCGGATACTTTTCCATAGAGATGACCTGGAGAGTAAGGTTGAGGCAATAAGGAGATACGCCGAAGAGAGGGGATGGGATGTAGAAATCCTAAGGGACATAGGTTCCGGGCTAAGCGAAAAGAGAAAGAGCTTCCAAAACTGCTCAGGATGGTTATGTATAGGCAGATCTCCAAGATCTTGGTGGCTTATCCATACAGATTAACGAGATTTGGGTTCAAAACCTTGGAGGCATTCTTTAAGAGCAATGGAGCCGAGATCATTTTGATAAACGAAGAGCAGAAGCCGCCGAGGGAGGAGTTGATTGAAGACCTAATCATAATAGTCTCTCATTTCGCTAGAAGATTATATGGAATGGGATCTCATAAGTATAAGACAGTGGTTGAGGGTGCGAAGAGGCTCATTAGCGACCCGTGAGGGTTTTTGATGAAGGTATTTGAAAATCTAATAAAGACAATCACGTCAATGCATTGAACAAGTAGGATTTATCGTACTAAGTATGGGGTTAAGAGTATTGAAAGCAGGACAAACGTTAAAACGATTATCATTATTATTAATAGGTTGGTCATGTATTTTTTGATGAGCCTCTGGCCAGAGCTGTATGAAGGTACTAGTGTAAAAGTTACATATAATAGTGTCATTGTTATTAGTAGTATCCAACCTAGCATGTATACTTCTACTGAAAAAGGCTGGAAAACTAGTATTAATCCGATTATTCCAGTAATGATCACGATCTCTTCTATGAGTCTTCTATTAAATCTCAGCTTCACGGCTACTCACCAATAACTATTCTTGACTTTTTATCTGGGTCGTAGAGATTAATGTATGCCGGGTTAATGATGGCATATACCTCTTCACCTTGATCTATATTTAGTTTTCTAAATGTTTTTAAGTCAAGTTTGACTTTGAAATCTTGTCCTTTAATCTCAAGGGACAGTATGTAATGTGTGCCAAAGAATTCAATTACGTTGATTTTCGACCGCATTACTATGTTGCTACCTGGGTCTATGGTCTCTTTAAGCAATGTGACGTTTTCTGTTCTGAAGCCTATTAATATTTTCTCGTAGCCTGATTGTCTCAGTTTTTCAGCTAGGCTTTTACATTTATAGATTAATAAGTCATTGACTCTTAATCCTTCATTATCAACTTTGGTTTCAATGAAATTCATGCCTGGCTCTCCTACAAACCAGCCAACGTAAACATTGGCTGGGTTATTGTATATTTCGGAGGGACTGCCTACCTGTTCTACGATTCCAAAGTTCATGACAGCTACTCTATCAGCAAGTGTTAATGCTTCTATTTGATCATGTGTTACATATATTATGGTTTGATTGAGTTCTTTTTGTATCCTCTTTATTTCAGATCTCATTATAATCCTGCTTACCGGGTCTAATATTGTGAGCGGCTCGTCGAGAAGGTAGAGTTTTGGCTCACGGGCCATGGCACGAGCTAATGCTACTCTCTGTTTATCAGATATGTTGAGTTTATCTACATTCATGTGAATTTTATCTTCGATTCCTAGCTTTTTAGCTATTTCCTTAACTCTTTCATCGATAATGTTCCTAGGATATTTTCTTGATTTTAACGGTAAGGCTATATTATTATAGACAGTTGTTGGATATAGTGCATAAAACTGGAAGACCATTGCAACATCTCGATATTCTGCTGGAACATTGGTTAAATCTTCACCATCAAAATATACCTTCCCTGTTGTTGGTTTTTCTAAGCCAGCTATTATCCTCAATAAAGTGGTTTTACCACAACCACTTGGACCGAGTATAGCAAAGAGTTCTCCATTCCTTATATCTAAGTTTACTCTTTTTAATGCTTCAACAAATCCGAATCTCTTGGATATATCTACGAGTTTTACTGTAGCCATTTCACATCACATTATCAAGGATCCTTCCTCGTCGAAGAATAGAGCATTTTCACTATCTATACATACACTTACTTCTTCATTATGGTTGAGGTCTATTAGCGTAGATTTTTGAAGCAGCGATTTAAATATATAGTTGCCTTGTTTAGCGTATAGGATGTATTCACTACCTCTGTACTCGTAACCTATGAAGGTTGCTTTTAACTTAATCCCGTTACAGGCATTGATTTCCTTGGAGATGATGCACGAATCTACGTGTGTAGCGATAGTTAAGTTCTTTAAGTTTGTTTCTTTTATCATATCAGACAAGGAGCTGCTAATTTCATATCCTGATTCTATGCCTTCTATAATTATCTTTCCCCCGTAATTTCTCAATCTCACCTCATTGTATATATTGCCTGTTATATATTTCATTAACCATAAAGTCCTGGGTTTCCAGTATAAATCACTAGGTCTACCTTTTTGATACATCTTTCCATTAACTAGGACTAGGACTTCGTCGGCTAATGTTAAAGCGTCATGAGGATCGCTTGTAGCAAGGATTATTGTTCGACCTAGCAGTTGCTTGACTTTCTTAAACTCTGTTCTTAAAGCATATCTTATTTTAGCATCCAAGTTGCTGAAGGGTTCGTCAAGTAAGTAGAGGAGTGATTCCTTAATCAGTGCTCTAGCTAATGCTACTCTTTGTCTTTCACCCCCACTTAGCTTATCTGTCCTGCGATCCAGTATATGTGTTATCTTGAGGAGATCAGCTATTTCCTTTACTTTCTTATCTATGACGTTCGAGGATTCTTTCCTGGCGATTAGGGGTGAAGCAATGTTTTCGTAAACTGTCATGTTAGTGTACAGGGCCAGTGTTTCAAACATCATGGATAGAGGTCTTTGTTGTGGTGGTACCTCGTTAATGTTCTGGCCATTGATAAAAATATCACCAGACTCGGGTTCCTCTAGCCCGGCTATTATCTTCAATAAAGTTGTTTTACCTGATCCAGGCGGGCCTAGGATTACGAATAACTCGCCTCTGTTAATCTTAAATGATATATCGTCTAGTACCTTCTTACCTTCATAACTCTTAGATAGGTTCTTGATTTCTAAGATGGCCTCGGTCATTTACTATCTCCTCACAGTACCTAGCGTGAGTCCACGTAGTATATACTTTTGTAGCCAGAACATGAGTATCAGAATTGGCAAAATATATACCACTTCTATAGCTGCGACACGCCCCCAGTTAAACCCTCTTTCACCACGAATACTGCTTAACAGTACTGAGGTAGGCTTTGTCTCAATACCGCTGAGAAGTAGTGCGAATAGGAACTCGTTCCAAATAGTCAATGC
>JBEPYP010000144.1:0-3580 GCA_041641355.1 Thermoproteota archaeon
TCCTAGGCAAATTCACGACAGTACGTTACATGAGCTCAAGAAAAATGGGCAAGAATGAGATTATATGTTCTTTAGAATCTGTTAGAAGCTTCACCGTAGTTAGGTCTCCAATACAATGCGAAATCATCGATATCAATCAAGAAATCGTGAATAGACCTATTCTTTTGAACAAGGATCCTTATGAAAGTGGTTGGATAGCTAAGTTACTACCGTTAGAAAGCCTTGATAATTTAGATTATAAAGGAATAGAAGAAATAAAAGAAAGAATTACAGAAAACATTAAAAAATTTAGGATTAAGTGTTTTTCAGAATTCCCAGACTATGAGTTCATCGAAATAGGAGTGGAATGTTCTGCAGTATTAGCTAAAATCAATGAACTCTTTTCTAAAGTCGAAATAGGAACAGTTGTGCATGTCGTAACTGATGACCCTTTGGCTAAATTAGAGGCGATGAGATGGCAGGATCAGACAGGCCAAAAATTCGTTGAACATAAAAAAGAGAATGGATTACAGCATATAATAGTGAAAAAAATTAAATAGAATTACTTTTCTATTGGTAATTTAACGGAGTTACCCCATTCAGACCAGGAACCATCGTAGAGTTTCACGTTTGAATAACCTAATAAATATTTGAGCACAAACCAAGTATGGGATGCTCTTTCTCCTATCCTGCAATAAGTTATGATCTCTTTCTCTGGAACCACGCCCCTACTCTTATATAATTCTTCTAGCTCTTTCTTACTCTTAAATGAACCATCCTCCTCTCTAACTGCTAAAGCCCAAGGTATATTTATAGCCCCAGGTATGTGGCCTCCTCTTTGAGCCCCCTCGCTTGGATATTCAGGCGGCGCTAATATCTCTCCAGTAAATTCCTTAGGGCTTCTCACGTCTATTAGGACCTTATCTTTCATGTTACGAGCTATGTTAACATAGTCGAGATACACCCTTATCGTTTCATCAGGTTCCTTAGCCTTAAAAACAGTCCTAGGATAGGAAGGAATTTCTTTAGTTAAAGGTCTATTTTCTAATATCCATTTCTTTCTCCCACCATCCATAATTTTAACTTTCTCAACACCGTAGTACTTGAATATCCAGAAAGCAAAGGCAGCGAACCAATTGTTATAATCACCGTAGAGTACTATCGTAGTATCATTGGAAATTCCGTTTCTTGAGAAAAGCTCTTCAAGTTGCTCCTTAGTTAATATGTCTCTGGTAACAGGATGATTCAAATCCTTCTTCCAATCGAAAAGAACTGCACCTGGAATATGACCTACATCATAGTTCGAAGTAGGATCGTAGTCTACTTCAACTATCCTAATGCTCGGATCTCCAAGATGTTCCTGAACCCATTGTGTACTCACTAGCACATCAGGGTTGGCATATTCCTTGAATTTCTCTTCGCTCATACTATAACAGTGTTATATCCGTCTTAAAAATTTAATACTGTGTTTGTCAAGTCGTTCCATGTTATTTAAGTAAAATATAAATTCTACGCTAGAGATATATGCCTAAAAATGGAGCTGAATTTAGACCTGAATGCTTTACTTTATTTGACAGCTATTGCTTGGGCTACATTATTCTCTTACCTAGCCATAAAAACTAGAGACATACTGTATTCTGCAGTATTTCTAATAGGGATGTATGTAGCAAGTGCTTGGGCTTTAATACAACTAGGAGCCTGGTTTTTGGCGCTTATTTATCTCTTTATAAATGCAGGAGGAGTTCTAGTCTTAATAATATTTGCGGCAATGCTAACAAGACCTGTTATTGATATACCGCCTACTAGAAGGATTTCCCTCATAGCTGCTATCAACTCATTTCTACTAATCGCCTTGATAGCAACATTGTTGATTTCTAACAAGGCAAGCATGAATGTCATTTTTAGTTCAGACTTATCCATAATAACAACGTATCTCTTCAACGATTATGGTTTAGCCTTGCTGTTTTTAGCTACAGCAGCTCTTGCAATTTACTTAGGAGCAATATACGTAGCGAGTGAAGAAAGATGAATGGAAGTCTAGTCTTAATAGCAGTACTCCCTTTGTTCTTGATAGGCGTATACGGTATTTTAGCTCGAAGACATTTAATAAGAATAATAATATCAGTAGAAATAGCCATGAGTGCAGTCATATTGACTATAGGAGCATTGGCTACTATTAAAGGAGCTATGGGAGAAGTTTTAGGAATAATAGTGATAATAATTCTAGCCATGGAAGCAGCTTTAGGACTAGCCATAGCTATAGAAATGGATAGAACATATCAAAGCGTAGACATTTTCGAGATAAGGAAACTAAAAGATGAAGTAGTTAGTTGATATGAGCGCTGAAACTAATTTTGAAGAAATTAAGAGTTTACTTTATTATTTCTCTCCTTTCTTCATACTTTTACTTGCTTCTATTCTAACAGCAACCGCTAACTTATTCAGGAAATTGAAGATAGCGAAAGCGATATCTTATAGCTCAATGTTACTATCATTGTTCATTTCGATATACTTTTTGTATCTGAACATAAACGTATTACTTTACAACGGTCTTATTGCAAGTGATCGTTTTTCCTTCATTTCATGGATAGCGATAATCATCGGTGGTCTAGTAGCTTTAGCAGCTATGAGCGAAAGTATTGCGAGAAGAGAAGCTCAACCCTTGCTTTTGATTTCTCTGGCTTCATCTCTCATAGCGGTTTCAGCAAGAGATCTTTTAATATTGTTCATAGCGATAGAAAGTAGTGTATTCCCAGCATATGCTTTGGTGGCCCAGTTCAAAAGAGAGTACTTCTCTCTAGAAGCAACGGTTAAATTCTTCATCTTCGGAATATTGGCCACGCTTCTTTTTGCCTACGGTTTATCGATGATCTACGGTGCTACAGGAAGCACAAGTTTTGCTTCGATAAACCAATACATGCTAAGTCCTGATGCTAGATCGAATATTCATTTATTGATCTTAGGCTTCTTACTATTATTGTCTTCGTTAGCGATCAAAGCTACACTAGTACCTTTGCATTCTTGGGCCATAGATACTTATCAAGGTTCTCCTACGAGCATATCCTCATTCCTTTCCTCATCTTCTAAGATAGTAGGAATAGCGGCAATAGCATTGATCATAAGTGCTCCTTTTAAACACCTTTATTCACTAGAACCAATAATGAGATACATACTTGCAATACTAGCGCTGATAACAATGATACTACCTAACATCGCCGCGTTGGTACAAAGGAACATTAAAAGGCTTCTAGCATATTCTTCAGTGGCCCATGCTGGGTACATGGCTTTAGTTTTCGTCTTTCCAGAGGTAACACTACCCATTTTGGGCTATTACCTAATAACATATAGCATAGCAAAGGCAGTCAGCTTCTTAGTAGTCGCGAAGCTTACAGGAGAAGGGAGTGAAAGTCCATATGATAGCTTAATAGGGTTCTTCAAAAAAAGTCCTCTAGGAGCTTCAGCATTCATGGTTTCTCTTCTATCTTTAGCAGGGATCCCTCCCTTCGCAGGTTTCATGGCGAAATTCCTTCTATTTTTGAACGTGGCGTTTTCAGGAAGCTTAGGCTTATTCTTAGCTCTAGTAGCACTTATAATGAGCGCA
>JBEPYP010000145.1:0-3570 GCA_041641355.1 Thermoproteota archaeon
CGACGCTCTTCCGATCTTGGGAAAGGACCTATTAAAACGAAAACTCCTCCTTCAGTTTTAGCTTTAGCTTCTTTCATTCTGAATAAAGCTAGGAAGAGCAATACGAAGAAGCCTATGAAGATCAGCGTTATTCCTATGAGGAAGAATAGAGCTTCATAAGTTAGAGTAGTGCCCATAACTTTACTTATTTAGATACTAGAAAAATTTAAGTTTAAGCATAGCTTAGACAAAGCACTAGGTGGACAAAGGTTGTTGCAAGTTCTATGGAAATATTTAACTGTAGCAATAGGACAAGTACTAAGAAGGATAGGCATTGCAAAAGGCCTAGTGCTAATATTCACTTCGATTTGGTCCATGGTTATGTTGATCACTTATCCTTCCTATGTGTTAACTATATTATGATTTCTTGAATATGCAAAGATTTCATGAAGCGATCTGACCAGCGATCTATTTCCTTGTTTTCAATCGCACCTCTAATCTTTAACCTGTTACTACTATAAGGGACTATTATCGAAGGGATTAAAGTTAGGTTAAAAGATATTCCTCTAATGATCGCATACTTCAACATGATTCCTTTAGCCGTGTTTAGAGCGGTGTATCAAATCATCTTCAAAGATTTAAGATGGGAGAAAACTCAACATGTAGGAAGAGGGGTTAGATGAACTTATGGTGAAAAAATTAATATTAACTGACTTAACTAGTTTTGTAGAGATCCTCATTATAATTTAACTAAAGCTTCTTTTGATTTCAAGCCAAGGCTTTAGACATATTTCTTCCCATATTCTCTTAACTTTTTCATGATCAAAATCGCTGATTTCGAGCAAATTCACCTCACCTAAGTCTTTCTTCAATGCCAGGAAATCGTCTTCATACCCACAGGTCCCCATTCTCAACATCTCCATTTTATCTTGACCAATAAGCTTTGCTATGTCTTTCCAAGCATATAGCTTGTATGCCATTGAATTGAATATCCTCACTGCTGGCTTATTATCTTCTTTGAGGGTCGCTGCGAAGTAATTAACATCCATCATCGACAAAGCTTCTTCTGCAGAAGCCAATAAAACCCTACCAAAAGATCGTTTTCTATACCTAGGAAGAATTGCCATGTAATAAATTACTCCCAATCGACAAGGACCAATATCTATGCTGTATACTACTGATTGTCCTATCAGCTCTTTGGAATAATACAAGTCTATTACCTTTCCTCCTATCTTCTCAACCATGCTGGCGAAGAAGGTGTGAAATCCTCCCATCACTTCTCTTATGATAGACAAAGAGGAGAAATCTTCATGAACAATCGCGATCACATCCTCCTTCAAATAACTCATGGATCAATTCCAATTTTTATTCCTAGAAGATGTATATAAAATTAAAGATTATTGTTTTTAATAAATTTAAGAAAATAAAAATTGAAATTTATATAATTTTTGTAACGATTTCAAGGAGAAGTCATTTCCTTAACTCCCTTGTATAGATGAGGAGCCATGTTCTTGACTAGTTCTATCATTATTCCTAAAGCTTCCTTTGTTTCTTTATCTCTTAACAAGGAAAGTATAGAGAACTTAGGGGGTTTATCCATGGCTGCTAGCTTTTCAAAAGATTTACTGAGAGCTTCGATTCCGGTAACCATCGCAGCGCCTAATACATTTGGGTTTGCTCTTTCGATCGCATAGGATATCGCTAGTAAAGGAGCCAAAGATTTGAAGAAAGTTAAATCGGTCATCAAATCTGGCAACTTCTCAACGAAGTATAATATTGGTTTAAGCGTTACTACTAGCTCGTCCACTTTCTCTCTTAGCTCTCTAACTTCTTTTAATAACTCTTCGTATTCCTCCCTAGAAACAGTTTGCTTGCTCATGCTATCACCTCAACTTGGTACATAGCCCAATAGCCATGAAAAGTACTGCTTCTCGAAGACTTCTTTGAAGGTTCTAGCAAAGCTCGTTGGAGGTAAGAACATACAATCAGGGTACTGTGCTTTTTTTAGCACTACGTTTGTGAAGTCGCAAGCAGCAGCCATACCAAAGCCTCCTACATCCATTACACAGGTACCTACGACTTTGAAGTCAGAAGTGATATATGTTCCCTTGATGTCCGAGATTATCGATGCCACTACATATTTGAGGTATGAGTGAGCTATTACTCCGGCCATTCCGAGATTAAGGGTAGGAGCTACTACATCTCCTACTGCATAAACATCGTCATACTTCGTTTTCATCGTAGGAGGATTCACCTTAGCCCATCCAGTAGAAGCATCTGCTATTTCAGATTCAGCTACAGCTTTAGGCGCTAAATGCGGAGGTATTGTTATCAAAATATCGTATTTTATTTTCTCTCCTTTAGTAGTGATCAAATTCTTAGTTTCACTGTCTATTCTATCTACGGCTGGATTGTTTCCTACACCTATCCAATTAACTTTCCTTAGTTGCATCATACCTTCCATCATCTTAGCTGCAAGAGGCCCAAAGTTCTCGAAGGGTCTCTTGAAAGGATGGACTAATGTAATATCTATCTCTTGCCTAAGTCCAACTCCGCTGTAGTAGAAATCCAATAGGAAAGCCACTTCCCAAGGAGCTGGAGGACATCTATAGGGTGTGCTATGGACAGCTACTACTATCTTACCTTTTTTGAAACCTTTGATGTTTTTCCTCAATTCTAAAGCAGCATCTGCTTCCCATGGATGAATCACAGGCCCTCCTTTGACTAAATCAGGTCTAGTCTCAGCGCCTAGGGATACTATGAGGTAATCATAATTAAATCTACCAGCGCTCGTTTCAACAAACCTTTCAGAGGGCTTTATGCTTTTAACCTCTGCTTTGACGAATCTAACTCCTTTCCTTTCTAGCAGATTTAATGGGGCTGAAATTTGCTCATATTCTCTATAACCCATCATTAAGTAGAGATAGGAAGGTCTGAGCTCTGTCCTATCTTTCTTATCAATTACGGTTATTTCTGCTTCGTTGAGCAGGCTTTCTTTTAGGTGTTTAGCACTAATAAGGCCTCCCGTTCCACCTCCTAGAATGACTATTTTTTTCATTAAGATTAATTAATTTAACAGCTTAAAAATTTTTGTATTCAAACTTATAAATATATAATCAATTGTTTATAAATTCTTTTAAAATTATATCTCTTTAATATTTTCTTCTCCTATTTCTATTTCCAAATCGCTTCTAGAAGAATATTCAAGGAAGGATTCGGGATAAAGTTTTATATTTTTAAGGGTTAGCATTTTGCTTAGCACAAACCATGCTAAAGATGCCCTTTCTCCTGTTGTACAATATGCCACGATTTCCTTGCCGATGCTAGTTAACTTAGATAATTTCTCTAAAGCTTCTCTGTTCCCTTGAAAGGCTTGGAGGAATAGTTCAGGTTTTGCCAATGTTGATTTCGGTATTCTCCCTGCTCTAGAGGTAGTTTGTATCTTTCCTGTATGTTCTTCATATATTCTAACATCTAAGAGCAAAGCATCAAATTCACCCTTAATTATTCCTATTACTTCTTCTATCGATGCTCTTATCTCTTCCTTAACCTTGGGTATGTATTCCTTAGGGATCGGCTTGACTATACCTT
>JBEPYP010000146.1:0-3560 GCA_041641355.1 Thermoproteota archaeon
GAGGTTGATGGTCGATGAAAGTTCCTGATACTATAAGGACTTACTGTCCTAGATGCAATACTCATACAGAGCATAAGGTTGAGCTATATAAAGCAGGTAAAAGGAGATCGCTTGCTCAAGGTCAGAGAAGATATTTGAGGAAAAATCTAGGCTATGGTAGTAAAAGGACTGCTGAACAAAAACGTTTTGCTAAGACTACTAAGAAACAGGTAATTAAATTAATCTGCGTTAAGTGTAAATACGTGCTTCATAGAAAAGGAATAAGATTAAAGAAATTGGAGGTGGTCAAGAAATAATGGTCAAAAAAAGAAAGGAAATAATACCTAAACCTAAAAGTTGTTTCATCAAGATTAAATGCCCTAACTGTGGTACTGGGAGAATAGTTTTCGACCATACTACTATCTTGATAAGATGCAAGGTTTGTAATGAAGTCCTGGCTGAGCCTACAGGAGGAAAGGCTTTGGTGAGGGGTAAAATAGTAGCCAAATATGGATAATTTTCCAAAGCCTAACTCTGTAGTAATAGCGACAGCTAAGAAAGTTTTAGAACATGGTGCTTATTTCCATTTAGACGAGTATGGTATAGAAGCTTATATGCCTATAGGCGAGGTTTCGGCTAGCAGAGTGGTTAATATAGAAGATGTGGTTAAGGAAGGTAAAAAATACGTCTGTAAAGTAATTCGCGTAGATCCTTATAGGGGTCATGTCGATATTTCGCTTAAGAAAGTAACTGAACAAGAGAGGAAATCCAAAATGATAGAGTGGAAAAGGAATCAAAGGGCTATTAAGCTCATAGAGCTTGTGGCTGAGAGGTTGAAGATGAACAAAGATCAGTTGCTTAACATTTTATCATCATATATAGGTGATGAATTTATTGACTACTTATCTATATTTGAAAGACCTATAAAAGAAGGCTATGAAATTCTTGATAAATTAGATTTAGATAAAAACATAAAAGCAGTATTAATAGAAGTAGCAAAAGAGCATATTAAAATCCCTATTCCAGAATTAAAAGCTGAAATTGCTTTATTTACCTCAGCAAAAGACGGTATTAAATTAATAAAGGAAATTCTAGAAAATGCTCATAAAAGCTTAGTTGATATTAAAGGTTTAAGGGAAGTAGAAATAACCTATATCGGTGCTACGCGATTTTTAGTAAGAGTTCAAGCAAATAATTTCAAAATAGCTGAACTTGCTTTAGAAAGATTTGAAAATTCAATTAAAAATAATTCTAAAAAATTAAACATTTTCTTCTCTTTCAAAAGGCTTTAACTTAATGAGAATTACAAAAATAGGCATTAAGACTTAAGTAACTTGTAAATTATAGATGAGTTACTGATCAATCTTGATATAACAAAGACTTAAAAAGAACAAACGAAGCTGGTAATGATTCTAAGAATGGATGTTGGGCTTTATTCCTTTTCTTTCAAGGACTGCATAGAACTTTATTTTCCAATACTTATCTACTGGAGAAAACTTAGGAGGATGGATGTTTACAAGTTCTTTAGAATTGCAAACCGGACAGATTTCTTTTATTGTGTATCTCTTGCATTTTTTGCATTTAAGTATAGTCATTTTCTGGATACAATATTTTGTATATTAGAACGTTTCCGTTCGGTGATTGGTATACAAGCTCAAAGTAAAGCGGGTTGCTTATCTTAATCGCGTTTAATATGCTGGGATAAATCTGTCTTACATTAGGAGAGTTAAAGAACAATAGCTTGTATATAACTGCATCTTTAGCTTTTTCTCCTACAGGAAGAATTAAGCTTAGTTGTTGTCCTCCTATGTTAATTGTAGTTTGATTTAAGTAGTATTTTCTCACGTATTCGTCTGTATAATTGAATGCAATTCTTATCATCCAATAGCTTTTCTCCAAATCTCCTCCTACAGGGATTAAGTAGCCTGAATAATTAAACATATTTTCATATACTAGGACATAGGAGGCTTTAAATTGTCTGAATATTTTCAAGGAAGTTTTTTCATCGCTAACTAGAGCTTTAGCTAAGAGATTTATTTGGGTATAGTTGTAGTTGGCGTTATCTGCTACCGAAATTCTACCTGTAGAGACAGTTATCCAATATCCGTAATCCCACCATGATGCTATGACAGCATCTTGTGGTAAATTGTTCTTTATCCATTCAAAGGTAGCGATCCAATCATAGGTTAAGGTCCCTCTTTCCGTGGATATTATGCTTTGGGGTGATAAGGCTATGTTCAGAGGGTTGGCTTGCGTAGTTGTGTTAATGAATAAAGTTAATAAAACTAAAATTATGATGAAGGTTGAAGCATAAGTGGTAGGTATTCCTCTGAATAATTTAACCCTTCTTCTTTCAATATATTCTTTCTTGGGGCCGAACAAACTTGAGTAGGTAGTTAGTAACGAAGCAAAAGCCAAAGATCCTATTATCATTACAGGCTGGGTCGAGAGCATGAAAAGTCTATTGACTGTTGCTGTCGCATGAAGTGAGGTTAGCAACATCAGAAGTAAAAATATATCTACATTATTTGCTCTTTTAGCCATCAAATATACACCAAAAGGTAGCATTATGAACATCAAATTGAAATTGAGGAAGAACTGGGACCATGTAGTAGCGAAATGCTCGCCTACTGATTCAACCCATGGGTTATTGGATTTAGCAAAGGGATTTATGACCATCGTAAACTTGGCTTGAATACCTGCAAGATATCCTAATCTCTCTAGAATGAAAGCCCCTGCTAATACACCACCTATGATAGATAGGGTAAATGCAATCGCTTTAACGACACTGAATTTCCTTATGTATCTTAATAGATACAATTCTGCGAAGATGAGTAAATAACCTGCATAGGGTAATACCGCTGCATAACTTACTAGATAACTTCTAGATTTGGGTATTAATGCTGTCATAAGCAATGCAATGGTCATGCTTATCAAGTATGTTTTGAACAAATCTTTATTGCTCCTCCTGAATATTATCAAAGTAATCGTAGCAAGCGCTAGAAGGTTCACCAAATAAATATACGCGCCCCATGTCATGATTATAAGCGCAAGGGAAATCCCGCTTATAAAAGGCCAAACTCTTGTATTACCTTTGATCGATTTTATGAAACTCAATGTGAATAGAGCGATGTATATCTGAGATATGCTATCGTCGTCGAAGAAACCATAGCTAGTCCTAATTATAGTAGCCGCAGAGATCGCGAAGAAGAAAGAAGCGAGCAAACCAGTTAATTTGCTATGGGCTTCTTTGCCTATGAAATAAATTATTACTGTGGTTATAGCTGCTGAAAAACTAGGTATTAAACCTACTACGTACATCAAGGGCGGGTTTAAACCGAATAAAGTTAGCAAAAGATATACGAAAGCTCCTACAAATGAGACTCCTGGATAAGCAGTAGAGGGTATATCTCTTCCCGATGGGTACCACATTAAGTAGTTTCTATCTTGGTAGAACCATTCTATGAATCCTCCCCATCCCCTCTCTACTATCCATTTTGCTTGATAATACTGGAACCATGGATCAAATTCATGGAGGAAAATTCCATATCTGAGTGGCATTAATCTTATAGATAGAGCTA
>JBEPYP010000147.1:0-3531 GCA_041641355.1 Thermoproteota archaeon
TACCCCTAGGTCTATGAAATCTTGAATTTTATTTATGCACTGATCAGAATCCCCTTTTATAGCGGATTGAACAATCCAATGGTGTTTATTCACACCTCTAATAGCCAAATATCTAGAGAACTTTTTTCAAACTCCCTCCTATCTTTACCTATTATCACATCTGCTTCCAAAGAAATCTCAACATTCCTTCGTGAAATTAGAGTTCTATGTTCCTCAATGAGCCTAGCTAAATGTTCAGGAGGAATGAAGGAAACTTCCCAAACATCGGCATACTTCAAAGCTATCTTTATGGTCTTCTTACCCATCGCTGCTATCCAAACAGGTATTGAAAACAAAGGTTTGGGAGTAAATTCGCTGATATTCAACCTGTGATATTTTCCTTCAAAGTTAATTCCACCTTTGGTGAATATTTGCTTGGATATGAACAACCCTTCTTCGACCCTTTCTATCCTTTCTTTTAAGTTTGGAATAACAATGCCGAATTCTTTCCAATAAGGCCTAGCATCTTCTTTTATGAAACCGAACCTCGCATCTAGTCTTCCTTTGCTTAGATTAGATATCGTAACTAAAGCCTTAATAGTAGCGACCAGACTTCTATAAGAACCATCTAGATAGGTTACAACGGGCCCAATCCTCATTGTATGGGTGATTAAAGAAGAGGCCGCTAGTATGGAGAAGCAGTCTGAGAGCCAATTAAAAGGTCCATCACCGTAATAAGCCCCGTCATAGCCTAAGCGTTCTATCTCACTAAATAAAGACAAAATATTCTCATTCCCCCATAACTGAATGGCGAAAAAGACCTTCCTACTCACAATAATTTTATCTATTATAATGAAGATTTGTTTCTTTACAGAAAATTAAAATGGAAGAAGTGATCGAATTTTCACTCATAAGCGAATACGATGTATACCTCTTCATGGAAGGAAGACATTGTAATCTTTATGAAAAGCTCGGTTCTAAGCTAATAGAAGTAAATAATGAGAAAGGGTGCTATTTCGCTGTATGGGCTCCCAATGCCGAAAAGGTCTCGGTAATAGGAGATTTCAACGACTGGGATCCAAATGCCCATGTTTTGTTCAAAAGGAAAGATTTATCAGGAATATGGGAGGGTTTCATCCCTAAACTGAAGAAAGGAACTCTTTACAAATACAGAATAGAGAAAGGGAATTACAAAATAGATAAAGCGGATCCTTTTGCGTTTTACCATGAAACCCCTCCTAAGACTGCATCTATAGTTTGGGATTTAGAGTTCAAATGGGAAGATCAAGAATGGATGAGGAAGAGAAGATTGCATAATTCACTTCAATCACCTATAGCTATATATGAAGTACATCTAGGTTCATGGAAGAGAAATGAAAAGAATGAATGGTTGAATTACAGAGAACTAGGCAAAAAGTTGGCTGAGTATGTTAAAGAAATGGGCTTCACGCATGTTGAATTCTTACCTGTGATGGAACATCCTTTCTACGGTAGTTGGGGGTATCAGATAACAGGCTATTTTGCTCCTACTAGCAGATATGGACCCCCCCAAGATTTCATGGAATTGATAAATCACCTACATAAGAACGATATAGGTGTAATCTTAGATTGGGTTCCTTCACATTTCCCCACCGATGCCCATGGCTTATCTTTTTTCGATGGAACATACCTTTATGAATATGAAGACTGGAGAAAACGTTACCATCCTGATTGGAATAGCTACGTATTTGATTATGGTAAAAAAGAAGTAAGATCGTTCTTGATAAGTAGCGCTTTATTTTGGCTAGATAAATATCATGCAGATGGTCTCAGAATAGATGCTGTAGCTTCAATGCTTTATCTAGATTATTCTAGGAAACCAGGAGAATGGGTTCCTAATATATATGGTGGTAAGGAGAATTTGGAAGCGATATCTTTCATAAGGGATCTAAACGAGATTATTTACAAACATTATCCAGATGTACAAACTATAGCTGAAGAATCTACAGCATGGCCGATGGTTTCTAGACCTGTTTACCTAGGTGGGTTGGGATTTGGAATGAAGTGGAACATGGGATGGATGCACGATACGTTACAATACTTCTCTAAGGATCCCATATACAGGAAATACCATCATAACCGATTGACTTTTAGCATTTGGTATGCTTTTTCTGAGAACTTCGTATTACCTTTATCCCATGACGAAGTTGTTCATGGTAAGGCATCGCTATTGAATAAAATGCCAGGTGACGAATGGCAAAAGTTCGCTAATTTAAGACTTTTATTTGCATACATGTATGCCCATCCTGGCAAAAAATTATTGTTCATGGGTAATGAGATAGCACAAAGAAGCGAGTGGAATCACGATTCTAGCGTTGAATGGCATTTACTAGAAAACCCATACCATAGAGGTCTACAAAGACTTGTTAGAGACTTAAACATAATCTATAGGAAAGAGAAAGCCATGCATAAGTATGATTTCGATAGCAAAGGTTTTGAATGGATAGATTTCAGCGATTGGGAAAAGAGCATAATAAGCTTTCTCAGAAAAGATCCTGATTCTGAAGAAATAATCCTAATCGTCTGTAATTGTACTCCAGTACCTAGGACTAATTATAGGATCGGAGTGCCTAAGCATGGATTTTGGAAAGAAATATTGAACACAGATGCTAAGGAGTATGAAGGTAGTGGATGGGGCAATTTCGGAGGAGTCTATTCTGATGATATACCTTTTCATGGAAGAAATTTTTCGATTAATATCTCATTGCCACCTTTAGCCTGCTTGTATTTTAAGTTTATTTATTGATCGATAAATTCCAAACAATGGAAAAGTACATTTGTATACATGCCCATTTCTACCAGCCACAAAGAGAAAATCCCTATTTAGATGAAGTAGAGATACAAGAAAGTGCCCATCCTTACCACGATTGGAACCAAAGAATAACCGATGAATGTTACGCTCCAAACGCCTTCCTTAAGCTCGTATATAAAGACGGGACTCTCAGAATGATGAACAATTATTCCTTAATAAGCTTCGATTTCGGTCCTACTTTATTGAAATGGTTAGAAAGAAAAGCGACAGAGGTATACGAAGCTATATTAAAAGCGGATTCTAAAAGCAAAATTAAATTCAACGGGCATGGTTCAGCAATAGCACATCCTTATTGTCATATGATAATGCCCTTAGCTAGCAGAGAAGACAAAATAACTAATATCAAATGGGGAATAAAGGACTTTGAAGAGAGGTTTGGAAGATATCCCGAAGGATTCTGGCTTCCTGAGACAGCTGTAGATATCGAGACATTAACTATGCTGGCAGATGAAGGAATAAAATTCACAATACTGGCGCCTCACCAGGCCAGAAGGATTAAAAAGATCGAAGGAGGAGAATGGATAGACGTATTAGGAGAGAAGATAGAAACTACACAAGCTTATTTATGTAGACTGCCTGGTGACAAAACCATTAATATATTCTTTTACAACAGGGAAATATCCAATGAAGTAGCTTTCGGCGATTTATTATCTAGCGGTGAGAATTTTACTAAAAGATTGTTTAGCGCGTTCAAGAACGTA
>JBEPYP010000148.1:0-3529 GCA_041641355.1 Thermoproteota archaeon
ATAAAGAAATTGAAAAGATATACAGTCATGGAAAGAACCTCTTAATAAAAATAAAAAATCTAGGATTCATAAAAGTTCACTTTCTTATGTATGGAAGTTATTCTATAGATAAAATAACCAAAGATGAAAAAAGAATAAGATTAGTCATAGAAGCAAATAGTAAAGTTTATTTCTATAATTGCTCAGTTAGATTCGTCAAACACTTTAGAGCAAGTGCTAAAGACGTACTGGCTGAAGATTGGGATCCTGAAAAAGTATTGGCCAAATTGAAAAAAAGAACAGGATACATATGCGACATTTTGCTCGATCAAAGTATACTTCCAGGAGTAGGAAATATAATAAAAAACGAGGCATTGTTCGCTGCAAGGATACATCCCGCTTCAAGAATTGAGAAAATAAAAGAAGATAAGCTGAGATTCATGCTTATATGGATGCGCGATTTCTGCAAAATCTTCTATAAAACTAGAAAGGATGGGTTAAAACTTCTCAATTTCACGATGATTTACGGTAAGAGAAATTGCTTATTCTGTGGTAACAAAATCAAAATAAAACGATTCGGTAATTTGAGAAGAATATCTTATTTTTGCCCTAGATGTCAAAGATTATATCGATGAAAATTTAATAAAACTCTAAAGTCAAAGGAAAATTAAGGAAATCTTTTAATTTTGTTAAAACTTCATCCCCATTATCATATATGAATTTAGACACTCTATTGCTAGACCTAATTTCAAGGTAAAATTTCAGATCGTACCTAGTTATGATGAACTCTAAATCTCCTTGAACTATCCTTAAACCCTCATCTACGTTCAATGAATTAATGTATTTCAAGAGGTCTTTCTCATTCTTTAAAACTAACTTCATCCTGAAATTTTAATTAGATGCAAAAAATAAATCCACTTATGCCCAGGTTATACAACAGAATTCAAGGCAAATTTGAAACGTTTAAGCCTGTTGAAAATTCCATAAAAATATTCGTTTGCGGCCCTACCCTTTATGATGATCTTCATCTAGGACACTTAAGAGTCTTGTTAATAGCGGATTTCCTCAATAGATACTTCAGATTCAAGGGTTATGAAACTCTCTTCGTGATCAATTTCACCGACATGGACATAAAGATAATAGAGAATGCGATTCGAGAAAAAATCGAAGAAAACGAAATAGTGGAAAGATATTTCAAAAGGATAAACGAAGATTTGAGAGCTCTTAGGGTAAAGCACTTCATGCCAATAAAACCCTCTGAGCTTATAGAGAGATCGATAAAAATAATAAAAGATCTTATGAAAAAAGGTTACTCTTATGAAGTCAAAGAAGGAATATATTGCGACATTTCGCTTTCAGCTAACATAGGAAAACTTTCAAAAATAGATAAACAAAGAATACTCAATACTTTATTAGAACCAGCCGAGGAAAAAAGGAATCCTGGTGATTTTAAACTGTGGTATCCTTTAAAAGATAGAGGAATAAACACAAGCTTGGGGAAGGGAATTATAGGATGGCATCTCCAAGATTTCACGGTAATAAACGATGTTCTAGGCGGGCATTGTGATTTGCATTTAGGAGCTAGGGATTTAATATTCCCACACCACGAGTACATATTGATTTTAGGAGAATATTATAAAGGAGAATATCCTTTATCTAGGAACTTCCTTCATGTCGGTTTACTCAAATTTAAAGGAGAGAAAATGTCGAAATCGTTAGGAAACGTAATATATTTCAGAGAAATAAGCAAAAAATATGATGTAGATACCATTAGAATTTATTTCTTATCTATGAAAATAAACAAAGATTATAATTTTTACCATAATAGATTAGAATATTATACAAAAATTAAAAATAAATTAAAAAATATAAAAATAAACAAAGGAGAAGACGATAAAAATGTAACAAAAAGAATTATATATTATAGAGAAAGATTTCTTAAAAATATAGAAAATAATTTAAATACAAGAAGAGCCTTAGAAAGCTGGATAGAACTTAGAGATTATGTGGAAAAGAAGAATTTAGGAGAAGAGGCTATTAAAGAGCTTAGAACGAACTATTCTGTTTTCTCAAGTGTTACAGGAATACTAGAGGATTTTAGAATAGAATAACCTCCTCCTTATAGGCTTAAACCCTAGCTTAGAATATAGCTTGAAGGCTATTTCGTTTTGACTATCTACGTGTATGGATGCCTTCTTCAAGCCTTTGTTATAAATCCAATCAATGGCTTTCTTGACCAGAAGTTTCCCAAAACCTCTATTCCTATATTCTTCGAGAACCCCAATTGTCCATATTATCGACCTATTTCTTGCGAAATCAGCTTCACATGAACACTCAGCTATGAACTTATTCTCATCATCCTTAAATATCCCAAAGTATCCTGTAGGATCGAAGTTCTCTTCAAGAGAATAAATCTTCAGTTCCTCATATCTTAAAGGCCTCATGCCATAGTGGTCTTTGAAGGCTTCGTTATAACATTCTATCCATTTTCTGGCGTTCGCTTTTCTACCTTTAAATTTCAAATGTTGCCAAGAGAAATGTTCAGGAAGTTCCTCTAGAACAAAAGGCCTAGACCCGACTTCCATATAATACCACACTCTAGAAAGTTCGAAATTTTCTCTATAGAATGAGTTTTCTTGCTTAAGATTTTCTGCTACGAAATGAACTTGAATTTCCTCAACCTTCAAATCCCTTAACTTAATTATTAAATAATCCAAAAGGGATGAAGCAACTTCATGGAAAATTTCTCTTTCGGCTAATAATAAATCTATTACTGCGATCCTTTTCCTGAACTTCTCTTCCATTAAAGGATCTACATCTGCGAAGATGCACCCTAATATCGATCCTTGTTCTGCAACAAACATTAAGTCTCTAGAACAAAACGGCATGTCTATGAATTTATATTTAAAACTATCTTCATTTAGCTCCGAGAAATCAGGGTCAAGGTTCATGAATTTATTGTATAAACTAACTAGAGTTTTAAGGTCTGAAAGCTTAAATTTCCTTATTTTCATAATTTCCCATCTCTAAACACTTATTAATTTCTTCGAAGAATGAAACTTAAATAGTGGAATTAAAGGAGATAAAGAAGCCAATAAGAGCTGCATCAGGAATATCCGTAGTTGCTATTGTAACCGCTCCTTTTGATTGCCCAGCAAAATGCACATATTGTTTTGGAGGACCCGATTTCGGAGGACCTAAAAGCTACTTGATAGGAGAACCTGCAATTAATAGAGCCGCTATGAATTCATTCCATCCCTATTATCAAACAATGGAAAGGTTGAAGCAGTATTTGTTAATGGGACATTTTCCTTCGAAATCACAATTAATAGTAGTAGGTGGGACTTTCACAGCATTGCCTAAAAATTATAGAAGGTGGTTCATAGCTTCAGCCGTAAAAGCCTTAAATGACTTCCCTAGAGTGAATTATAACGAAAACTTTGACTATAAGGAGGAAATCAACAAAAACGAAAATTCCTTGATAAAATGTGTAGGAATCTCTGTTGAAACAAGACCTGATTGGTTGGATGAAATGATATTAGAAGAATTA
>JBEPYP010000149.1:0-3502 GCA_041641355.1 Thermoproteota archaeon
TCATGAGAGAGAACTTACCAGTTGTATCTCTAGTTAGACATGCTATTCTTTTAGACATACAATCAGCACAAAATTCTTGTTCTTGAAGATACTTCTTATTGCATGATTCACATACATAGATTGAGGTGTTCAACGTCATATTTCTGAGCTTGTATTTCGAAAAGTAACTTAGTACATCGCTTAAATATTCTTCGTTCAGATTTTCGTAGCTCAAATCAAGCTCAAGATCATAGCCTCCTTTAAGATAACTTAGTAATGGAACCTCCAACGCTAGTCTATCCCTAAAATCCTTTACCTCGATCCAACGGGGAAATATTCCTGTCGTATAACCGTAATTCTTCAAAATAAGCTTTAATGATCTTCCATAGTTAAACCCTCGCTCTTCTGAGAGGTCATTTTCGATGAAACGCATATTTGAATCATAATCGTTTATTGATGAAAGCAGAACTGATACAGATTCAATTTCCTCAATGTTTTTTGAGATGTCTTCCAGTATCTCTCTAGCAAGTTTATAAGAAGAAAACTCTTTTAATGTAGAGCCGGTTATTAACAGCATAGTTTCGAAAATCCCTATTAAATTGATTAAAAAAATGTTTTTCTCCTCCGGAATCACGAGGTTTTCTCTAAGTTTCAAATTCATCTTGTTTTGCTTGAAGACGAAAATTTTACTGCATATTTTGATTAAATCACGGAGATCATCTACGATTTTAGTTTCATCTAATCTGTTTTTCACAGCGAGCCTAGGAAGATTTATGGAAATTAATTGGCTTATACACCACGTATCATCATAATCCGCATGTATGTTAAAACCGCCTAATGAGGAAAAACTGCCCTTTCCGTCAATCCTGGAAATGGTAATCGATGGTATTTCTTTAAGAAATTCTAATATCTTAGCGATTTGCCCCTTATTAAACGTTCTGTTATACTCTACACGTAACTCGAAATTCTTAAAAATCCCTCCATTAAGATCTTTTAAGAAAGTTGGATTGAGCATATTTATTGAAGATTCATCATCAGATAACAAAACTGAGAACGCTATCTTTTTACTAGAATCTAAAAAACTAAAAATTGCTCGTATAAAAGCTTCTTCCTTCTTATTAATTCCCCCAAAGAAATCATTTAAGAAATCTAACCTAGAAAACAAAACGCCTGTAGAAAACACCCCAGAATAATCTTTTAATGCTTCAATAAGTTGTTTCATTAATCTGAAAGATGTCTCTTCATTGTTTTGTTTAAAATTCAGAAGTTTGAGAAAACGCTTAAAACTTACCCTGCCATCTATAGGTTTATTTAAGAAGTTATCGAGCCCGGCTATATAAAAATATTCTAGATAATTAATGCTCTCAGGAATTTCATTTACTATTAAATTCAACATATTAGATTTTGCTTTAATACTATAGTGATTATTAGTAAAACTGAAGTTTTCTTTATACAATCTTTTTTCAAGCATTATATTTAATATAATATTATTTAAAAGATTGAAATCCAATGTATTTATATTATATCGTCTAATTTTTTGTTGTACTTCTTCAGCTAATGCCATACTATTATGAGCATCAAATCTGTAATTCTTCATTATTATTTTCACTAAAAGCTTGGTAGTAAGGGACTTTACATAAGGATATTCTCCTAAAAGAAGCCTAATGCTAGAATTAACGGTATAAACTTCTTCGAGCTTTTTAATAAGTCCAACCAACGTCCTTCCTGTATCTGTTAAAAAATAACGCCTAGAGTTATCGCGTTCAATAAGCCCTTCTTTCTGAAGCATTTTTAAATGATAAAGCAGATTAGGGAGTTTCGATTGGCTGAGATTTAGCTTTTCCAGAATCTCAGAGGCTTGAAGATTATTTTGACCATTAAGAACCATCAATATGTTAAGACGAACTTCGTTGAACAAAACTGAGAAGAGTTTGAGTAAAGCTTCCATATATAGATTTAAAAAATATAGTTAAGTTTTTTTATAAATAAACTAGCAAGGGACCGTAGGATAGCTTGGTAGACTGCCAGGCTCGGGCCCTGGTGGCCCAGGTTCAAATCCTGGCGGTCCCATCGTTCCATGAAAAGCAGAAAGTTAACACGCCGAATTAAACAGTACATTAAAAGGTACAATACTGCTACGTTCAAGTCTAAAAGAATTCTTAAAGCTCTAAATTTGATTGAGAATAATAGATTGATACTAGTTAAAACCTCGATAAAGCCTGAAATCTTCTTAACAAAAGGCGAAAGAAAAGTATACCTTACAATAAGAGGGTTGTATTGTAGTTGTTACGGTTTTAACAACATGCTGCTGAGGAATAAAGTGGCACCGTGCTATCATTTATTGGCTTGCGAGATGATAGCTAGCAATAAATTGCCAATGCTGAAAATGGATTTAAGAAACCTCTTTAGACATGCCTCTAATTCCACGCTCGAAAAGCTTTGGACGCGATAACTTTTTAAATTGATTAAAAGTTTATTAACTAAATGAGCTTGGATACTATTTTGAGTCTTATATATTATGTGCTTACACCTTTATCGTTATTTGCGATTATAGCTTATTCCTTATTAAAGAGGGGTTAGTATTGGGTAGAAGGAAAAAGAAGAAAATAGTAAAGAAAGTCGCAAGGAAAATACCTAAGATATTCGTTTGCCCTAATTGTGGAAAGCAAAGTGTATTTGTAAAGATAAATAAAAAAGATAATAAGGCTTCGGTAAAATGCACTTCATGTAACATATCTTCGGAAGTAGAACTCAGATTAAGCGAAGAGCCTGTAGACGCTTATAATGCTTTTGTTGATGCATTCTTCAGCGGCCACGTATGAACATAGGTAGAGTAGAAAATTATTTACGTGAAAAGATTAAAGAAAAAGGCTGTATACATCTAGTATTATTAGATCCTGATAAGTTCTATAATAAAAAGTTAGATAAATTGTGCAAAGTACTAGAAAAAACAGGCATCGACGCGATCTTAGTAGGAGGCTCTACAGGGGTTACTGAAGTGATAACACATAGCGTAATCGAAGAGATTAAGAAATACTTACCCTTGCCAGTTATAATATTCCCTAGCGGACTGAACTCGATCACAAGCAATGCGGATGCGATATTTTATATGAGTTTACTCAATTCCCAAACCCCTTATTATTTAATAGAAGCACAAATGCTAGCGGCCCCTATCATAAAGAGATATAAGCTTGAAGCAATACCTGTAGCTTATTTAATCATAGGAGAAGGAGAAGTTGTTAGTTACGTAGGCTGGGCTAGACCTTTAAGCCCTAAGCATTCCAGTATAGTTGTATCTTACGCTATGGCAGCTGAGATGATAGGGTTCAGAATGATTTATCTAGAAGCTGGTTCGGGCGCAAACTCTCCAATACCTGAAAATCTAGTAGCAAAAGTAAGAGAGAATACTGAACTTAAGATAATTGTAGGAGGAGGCATAAGAGATGCCGAAATCGCCAAAAAAATAGCTAGAGCAGGGGCTGATATGATAGTTACCGGTACATTGGTGGAAAGTTTCGATGAC
>JBEPYP010000150.1:0-3492 GCA_041641355.1 Thermoproteota archaeon
TAATAATTCTGCACCTATTAAGTTTTCTAATATATGATTACTTGTCATTTTACTTTTTATTATATAATCTTTAAAAATAAATTTTGAATAATCTTTTATTTTACTATATTTAAAGATATTAATTATTTTCTTAATATCTTCATTTGAATATTCATCTATGATTTCTGAAATTGAATCATATATATTTTCAAGACATATTTTTAACAATAGGTATTGTCTAAAAACATTGAATGTTTTCACCACGTCTAAACCTAGCTCTATCGTGGTATAGCCTTCTCTTGATACTCCTTTTTTCAAAAAGAATTCATCCATGATAGCGAGACACTCGAGATCTTCTAGCAATAAGCTTCCTTCTATTGCTTTTATGCCTAAAAGCAAATCCGATTTCAATATGGATTTCCTAATAGAAGCCATCGCTTTTCTTGCTTGATAGACATAAGCTAAGAAGTCTAGAAGAGCATCGACTTCTCGATAACTTTCTTCGAGATTTTTGTACTTCTCCGAATCCAAAATTATTTCCCTGGGTAAATCTATCTGTTCAAATCTATCTTCTATCGATTCGACCTCTAATTTCACCCAACTTCTCTTCATACGAGATAAATAATTTTCCTTCTTAATCTTTATTTTCTGTGATCAAAATGTTGTAAGTCGATTGAGGATAAATTCATGTTATGGCACTGAAGTATATTAAATCGGTTCTACGTGATTGTTGGTAACAAACGATTCTTAATGTTATGGAAAGAATGTGAATTAACGTCACTTAAACGTATTCAGCTCATAATATTCTGCGTCTTCTTATATGTTGCATTTCTTAGACTTGCCGTTGGCTTATGATAGCTTTTGAGTATTGTCATAAAGCGGGTTTTCAATAAAAGTGTGATCTTAAGTAAGCTAGGTTCAGTTCGGCTTTATTTTCTATAGTAAATCGGATGGTCATTGGGAATTTTTCCCTTTCTAAGTCTCTTTTTCACATAAGTTAATAAAAAAGTAAAAGGTGTGTGACATGTGAGTAACTATAGGTCATCAAGGAAGCCTACTAGCAAATAGATATAGTGTTTAGTTTTTTCATTTTTGAAAGCCATCAGAATAAGGATAGCTTTTTAAAAAAAGATGTACTTGGCTATATGAAAACACAATTTTACGACATAAAAGGCATAGAAGCTGGGGTTAATGTTGTTGAAATCCATTAGTTAAGATTCATTCACCAAAAATGTTTCCAGTATACAAGAATATAAAAATATATAGATCTTTCGCTAATATTTAATGATAGAATGAATACCTCTTCCTTGGCGATAGGTCGTCATCTAAAGTTCAAGATGTCTATGATAGTAGAAAAAACTAAGACTCATTTCAGGGATAAAGTAATTTACTCTCGTCATTCTAATAAGAAGGAGGTGATAATCGTGGCTAGCTTAGCAGTACGTTTCTCAGGGGGTTGATGAATATGGTAGATATAATTTTCACTACATTAAGGACCACACATATCGTTGTTGCTGTATTAATTTTGGTCAGTGTGGTTTTAATAGCAGTAATCAATACAAGATTAATGCGTTTGGTGGAACCAAGCAGAGTGGTTAATTCGCTCTCGTTTGTAAGAAAAGTTAGGTTGATTCTAAATGTTTTGATTTATCTAGCGATTGTTATAGGCTTATTTCTCCTATTTCTTAGCGGGATTGTTTACTCTCTTACTAATCCAGCCTTTTATTTGACTGCTACAGGGCTCTACTTAATGGTTAAATTAATTTTGGTATTAATGCTTACAGGATTAGTGCATATTAGCGGTAGATATTATAGAATGCTTTCAAGTAACGTTAACCCAACCTCTGGTAATATTAAGAGAAGCTTGTTAATGACAAGCTGGGCAGCATTTATCCTTACGATTTTCATATTCTTATTCGCTTCAATGGCGTAGTGGTTAAACAATGATTTTTGCTTGAAAGAATTCTTCTCTTTTCCTAGGAAATTAGTTACGAGAAGCTTTAATAGTCTGTAGTATTTTTTCTTCAAGTTCTTTTTCGTACAATATTTCATTGCCTCTAAAACAATGGAATTCGAGATCTTCATTGCCAGTATTGATTATCTGATGGGGTTCGTTGGCTTTTATGAAGATCACATCGTTCTTTGATATCTTCTTCAAAACCGGCGATCCGTTTTCTATCGTCAAAATTGAACCTTCGCCCTTTGTGACTATTATGATGTGTTCATAATTATGTATATCATAAGGCGTCATGCCTCCAGCTTCGATTTTGTAATATCTTAGGAAAAACCTGAAGGAACCAAACCTATCATCTATTATCTTTTTCCTAAACGTCTTCCTTGCTCCTCTTTCGTTAAATTCTTCGTATTTCTCTTCCTCCAACTTCTTTATCAGCATATTGTTATTTTCTTTAATCAGATATATTTCCTTGAACCTTGTAAAAGGAAAAGTAGGAATAAACAAGCTACGATCAAATCAGCAGTTGTGCCTGCTTTGAACCCCTTTTTAGCGAATTCCCTTTCTATTTCTTCCGCGATTTCGTAAACATCCCTTTTATCCATCCTTTTTTCTACGAATACCCTCAGTTTTTCTGCTTCCTCTTCCCCATATTTCCTTGCTATATGTGAATCTTTCCTTCTGCTTAGTATCCATAAAAAGGTCCTAGTTACACTTTTCTGGAAGTCTTCTTTTTCTAAGCAAGAACATAAATAAGGATAATTTTCTTCAAATGTTATTTTGAAATCATTAACGTATTCATATGCTATCCAGTCGAAATTTGAAGCAATTGCCATTATCTCCTTAGGCTTAGCGTTTTTTTGCAAAATCCTTTCTCTCCATCCTTCCTTTGTTATGTCGAAATCGCTTTCTACTTTGATTAGCCATTTAGGCTTTGTCAAAAGTATCGCCTCACAAATTAGAACCGAATCTATTGCTTTGCTTTTTTCAAGTACTACTTTAACGCTTTCTTTAAGTCCTTCTAAACTTAACTCGCCTCTTTTCAAAGCATAAGAAGAAGCTGTTATCAAAGGTACTAAAAGCAAAATAGAGCCTAAGCTAGTATTCCCTGCAGATTGGGATTTCATCATGTTTTCTGTGCATTGTAGAATTCTTCTACCTATCCTGAATTCACCTTTATAACCGTCTTCGAAAGCATAATGGAAAGGAAGGGAAAGATGTGAAATCGTGGCTAGAAAGTTTTCGAATCTCAAATCGCCTATGTTCTTGAACCTAGTTACATTAAGCGGTTTTGGGTATATACTTATTTCCATGAGCATAGCCAATAATGCAGAACTTACAACTCTAGTTGCTATTTCTTGTTTCTTCACTATCTAAATTTAAACCTAAGCTTATTATAAGATAATCTAAAGCTTCTTGTTCATTCACTATCAATACGCTCTGAACTTTGATAATGCGTTAGTCGAAACGAATAAATTCAATTTAATTTTATCTTCATATTTTCGTTTCATATGTCTTTAAAATTATAGTAGAAAATAAGGGTTTTCGGGAAAAATTCT
>JBEPYP010000151.1:0-3450 GCA_041641355.1 Thermoproteota archaeon
AAGACTGCTTCAAGGTCTAAGATAGGAGAAATGAAGATGACTTGTGTAGTTATAGGGAACATCAGCGAGACTAGATCCTTTAAAAGCCTCATGTCTATGAGTTTTCCTGGTTCAGCATCCAAAACGGCGTAAAGTATCCTATCGAATTGCTTCCTTCCAAATGAAGGAATTATCCTGTAAATCTCCTCAGCTATCACCAGCAGGCCTACCCTGTGTTTTTCTCTTAAAAATCTATAAGCTAATAACAAGGTAGCTCTGGCCGAATAAAGCAACAGGGATTTTTCCTTTAGCTTTATATCATTGATAGCTCTGTAATCTAGGATTATCAAGGTATCAGAACTCAGCTCAGAATGATAGACATTCTTCATCATCTTACCTGTTCTAGCCGTAGCTTTCCAATTGATCCGTTTAGCATTTTCTCCTATGCTAAGTTCTGTGACAGCGAAGAATTCACCCCCAAATCCTACCATTCTTGAAGGAGAATCTCCAGGCCAAGGTTTAGTGAATTTCGGTTTTAATTTTATTTCGCCGAACAGAGAAATCTTGGGAGAAGCTTTAAAGCTCGAGTAAATATTCAAGACTTTCTTCTCAATTGATGAGCCTGTAGCATCGAAGGCGATTAGCTCCAGAGGGCCTATTTTATATTTTCCTATTTCACTCACTTTGATTACATAGCTGAAATTCTTCGTTTCACCTTTCTTTATGTTCATCAACATCGCATTTGAACCTCCAATTAACTCTATCCCTTCTTGAAATGAATCGACTATGTATAAATAATCCAGATCGTCTCCTTTATTTTCGATTTCAAGCTTTATCTCTAATTCTTCATCTTCTCTAATTATTTCTTTGTTTAGATTTCTTTTAATATCTAAATCCAATTTTATTTCTTTCTTAAATATTAATAAAAAAACTAAGTACGAAAATAAAGGTATAGTTGATATTAAAATAGCTTCATTTCTTAGGAAAGATCCTATTAAAATTAACAAAATTATAGAAAAGAATAAAGTTATAATCTTCGGTGCTAACATTAAATTTTAGGTACTTGGACCCGGTTTAATATTCTTTCTAGAATTTGATCCGGCTTAACGCCTCTAAGCCAATATTCAGTCTTCAATATTAACCTATGTCTAAGGGCAGGTATGAAGACCTTCTTCACATCGTCAGGTATCACGTAATTCCTACCTTCAATGAAAGCTTTAGCTCTAGAAAGCTTCAGAATCGCTATTGATCCTCTTACGCTTGCTCCTACTTCTATCTCAACAACATTCCTAGTAGCTGAGACGAGCTGTACTATGTATTTTTTTATATCGTCAGAAACGTAAACTTTCTCTACTTCTCTTTGCATCTCCAAGACTTCTTCTTTGTTGGTCACGCTTTTTATATCAACCTCATCCTTCATCCTCTTTATTCTCCTGCTTAATATCTCTACTTCTTCTTCGAAACTAGGATAACCTATACTTATCTTCATCAAAAACCTATCAAGTTGAGCTTCAGGTAAAGGATATGTTCCTTCATATTCAATGGGATTTTGGGTTGCTATTACGATGAAAGGTCTCTCAAGAGGATAAGTTTCACCTTCTATCGATACCTGTCTTTCTTGCATAGCTTCGAGTAGAGCTGATTGGGTTCTAGGTGGAGCTCTGTTTATCTCATCTGCTAAAAGTATGTTCGTGAATATAGGACCTTTCCTCAATTCAAACCTCGAGCTCTCTTTGCTTAGTACAAAAGAACCTGTTATGTCCGAAGGTAATAGATCGGAGGTGAATTGAACCCTCTTAAACTCCAAACCCAAGGCTTTTGCGAAGGACTTCGCCATCAAAGTCTTAGCCAATCCAGGATAGTCTTCTATCAAAACATGTGAATCGCAAAGTATAGCAAGTATGATTAATTCTAGGGCTTCTTCTTTTCCTACTATCGCTTTGGATACTTCTTCTATTACGGTTTTATAACTTTTCACCATGCTATGTCTATAACTTTATTCAGTGCTCTTATATACTCTCGATCCTTAAGCTTTGAAGGTAAATCTCTGTAAAATAACACTGCGATTATCTCTTCATCTTTTATAAATTGACTGACATTTTCAGGAGTTATCTTAAATCCATATTTCCTCTCTAGAGCTTCCCTTAATATTTCTCCCACGACTATCCTTGAAATTCTAGAACCTTCTATCGCGCTTTTAATCATTTCTCTTTTCCTTTCATAAGGATTTTCATAGCTCAGTTTTCTATATTTTTTAACGGGAAATTCTAGGAATTGAAGTTTCTTTAAAGAAAAATAAATTAATATTGAATAAAGAAAAAATATTGCAAAAAAAAGAAGATAATATGATATTAAATTTTTTTCTAAAATAAAAGATAAAATTAAAGGCAATGATGATAGTATTAAAAAAACTACAAGGATCCAGTTCATATCAAAGCTTTTCTTCCAATTCTTTTATAATGTCTTCTACAAGTTCTTTTGCCAAATCTACTTTATCTTGTGATATTTCGTGGTTGCTATATCTAGCCTCTTCAAAAAGCAGGGTTAATTCTCTGAAACTTCTGGGTTTGAAATTCAAAATCTTGTAGACGTTTTCCTCGAATTCTCTAGCGGTTAAATGTGGCGCATCTTCTACGCCTTCCTTGATTAAGAAATCACAGACTTTTCTGTAAAGCTCAAGGATTGGATTTGAACCTTTTTGATAATTCATTCTTAACTCTTCAACGTTTTCTTCTAAAATTTTCTTGAATTCAACTATAGGACTGCTAGAATAAGTTTTCTTGAATTTAAAACTGAAAGAAGGTTTTCCGGAAGCTAGGTTGAATAAGATGTAAACTGAGAAAACAAACAGCAAAATTAGGGTCGAAATTAGAATGAGGCTTGTAAGATTACCATAATTTCTGCTCGATTCATCGATGGGAATTATCCTAGAAAAACCTGTGGTAGTATTAGTTATTTCAGTTCCATTTTGGGGTACAGTAGTTTCTGTTCCAGTAGTAATAGGAGTAGTTACGGATGAGCTTGTTGTTCTATAATAGCTTAGGATTTCAAGATTGTACATTAAGCTTATGATCAGGAAGGAAAAAAAGGGAATTATGATTAATAATTTTATTCTTTTATTCAAGTCAACTCTGGTACTATTCCAAACCTCTTCTTAACTAAATTCCTTACTATCACGATTCTTTGTATATCGTTGGTCCCTTCGTAAATCTCCGTTATGAGAGTATCTCTTAAGAAGCGCTCCACGCCTGTTTCTCTAACTACACCATAACCACCATGTAGCTTGATAGACCATAGTGCTACTTTTTCAGCTGCTTCTGTTGCGAAGGTCTTCGCTAAGGAAGCTGCAAATATTGCTTCTTTCTTTCCTTTATCTGTTAAAACAGCTGCCCAATAAGTTAAAAGTCTTGCTGTTTCGAGCAAAATGACCATATCAGAGACTTTAAAGGCTACAGCTTCAAAGCTTAATAT
>JBEPYP010000152.1:0-3394 GCA_041641355.1 Thermoproteota archaeon
CAAAGAAGAAACATTCCCAATCATAAAACTTATTGCTAGAAATATTAGAGCTGGATAAGATGAAATGTAAACAGGTCTTAATATTGCAAGAAATACGTCACCTATGCTCATCACAAGAAATCCTAACAATATGCTCAACAAAAATACAACTTTTATAGCTTGGCCTAGTTCTTTTAAAGACCCCTTCTCTAAGAAGTCTCTATAGTAGTATGTTACCAAAGCTTGAACATAAGTGATTGGAATACTAACTATGAAAGCGCTTCTAAAGAAAGCTAACGGCAAAGTAGATGATAACAGAATGGGCATTATAGCAGAATCATAATATATTAACGCACCTGATAAATTGAGCAGAAAAGAAACATGCCAAAGTCTCAAAAAAGAGTTTTTAAGGAGAGCCCCAATAGATGCTCCTTTGAAATTCAGTACTGAAGGCAGCATGTAAGCTAAAGCTAATAGGTTGCCGATGATCGTGACTATTAAAAACAATTCCACGCTAAGGCTTATCGATAATAAAAATAGTGAAAACAAAAGCAAAACTAATCTTGATGCGGATTGGATCAAACTGGCTAAGGAAATCTTCAAAGGATTAATTCCCTGAACGTAACTCATCGAAATAAAAAGGAAAGCTTGAGAAAGGAAAAGTAAGAAAGTCAATGTGATCAGTAAAAAACTTATAGTGAAAAGGTAAATGTTCACCATAAACAGTACTGAAAGCAAAAGAAAATCAGAAGTTAATGTCAATAAAAAACCATAGAGAAATGTCTCTCTTATTACGTTATAACCTCTAGCCACAAAACGGGTTATAAACCAACCAAATGAATTGATAGCGACATTAAAAAGCGAAGATATGAGGAGTAAAAACTGATAATGACCAAAATCAATGGGTAAGAGCTTCCTAGTGGCTATTATGGATATGAAGAGTGAAAGCAAAGCAATAAGGAAGTTAACTATGATAGAAGCGATGCCTCTTCTGAGCGTTACAGGAAGTATTTCCATATCTTAGCAAAAGCTGGTATATTATATTTTTATTCTTCTTATTCAAATTAACTATTGTGAATGAAAAGGTTAGGTTCATTAGCTATTCCTTGATATTGGTTTCTTTAATAATCCTGTTGTTGATGGCTTCTACTTTTCGATTCTCCTTATTAGCTTCGATGAGCAATTTAGAAAGCGACCAAAATAGAGGTAGTAGCGGTAGCATTGATAGAGGAGAAGGAGGAACAAGCGAAGCTCTGTATGAACTGAAAATAGAAATTAACACGAATTTGCCTCAAAACGGTAAATATTTACAAACCGTGAATAAACAATTTATAAAATTAATCGTGGTTAATGATATAAACAATAGAATTGTAGATTTCAAAAGCGTTGGAAACGGAGATTTATACTCTAAAAAATTACCTCTAGGAGTATATAATGTTGCCTTAAATTTTACAATCTCTATACCTTTATCTAAAATTTCTAATAACTTTATCTACTTACCCTTCCAATTTTCATATAAAATATCAAAAATATTCTTAAATGAAAACAAAACGTTTAAAGTTTATTTAGAATATTTAATAATAAACCCCCAGATTATAGATAGTTATGATTTCGATTCTAACCTATTTATAGAATTCGAAAATAATGAGTATTTGGTTGTCAGAAGCGATACTATACAATTTTCTAGAATGCTGGAAGAAGAATACAAAGTAGGTTGGGCAATACTTTACTTCGATGATCTAGCAAAAGCCTACACCCGTGCAGGTATATTCATACATTCAGATTATGCTTTGTATGTTTTTACCGACTATCCAGTGCGCAAAACCGTTATCGATCTAAAAGATGTAAATAATACTGTATTAACATTAATATTATATAAAATTATAGAAGTGAAATGAAAATTTTTACTTTAACATTAACAGAATTTTTCTTTTATATTTGGTTACCTACATTTTTAATCTTATTATTTATTTCAACACTTCTTGTAATAATTTATATCAGGAAAAAAAGAAAACTAAGAAAAGAGGTATTAAAGCAAAAAGAATTGTTAAGATTAAAGCAAGAAGAAATAGCAAAATTAATAGAAGAATTGTTAAATTCATATGAAGAATTGATTAAGAAAAAGGCTTTTATGAAAGCTATTCTATTATCTTATAATTTGATAAGAGAACTCATATTAAATCATATGGAAGTAAAAGTACCTCCCTTTTTAACTGAAAAAGAAGCGATACAAGAATATAAAAAAGCAAGTAATTTTTATTTGGACACTAATATGCTCTTAAAACTATACCAAATATACGAAAAGATCAGATTTGGAGAAAAAGAGCCTACTCAAGAGGAAATCGAGGAATACACGATTACGCTTAAGAAACTAGCTAATACGCTCTTAGCTTCATATGGTAGCTCTTGAAGTAATCTTCCTATCTTCATTAATAGGGTTTTTGTTAATCTTAATTTTATCTCCAAGAATACATAAAGAAAACTATTTAATCAAAAATATTCTAAAATATGATAAAAGGATTACTAGATTTTCTGCAGATCTATTTGATTATAAAAATTTGACATATAAAAATTATCATGCATTAATAGACTACATGCACTATATATTATACATGAAAATATTAAAGAAAATAAATAATGAAGAAAACGTACAAAAAATAGATTATAAATCAATAGAGAAAATATTTGGAAAAGAATTTGCTAAAAAGATTAAAAAATTTATAATAGATAGCAATACGCTTAAGACAACGAGTATCAGCAGTAATTTTGAAATAAAATTTTATAACTTATTAATCAAATATAAAGAATTAATTGATGAGATAAATGAGCGAAATTAAATATTTCTACAATCTCATATTGGAAGAAGTATCCAAATTTATAATAGGAAGAGAAAAAGAAATAAAATATCTAGTCATTGCATTGCTAAGTGAAGGTCATGTACTGTTAGAAGGTGTTCCTGGGATTGCAAAAACTTTGTTAGCCAAAGTGTTTGCCCAAACTCTAGGTTTAAAATTCAAGAGGATACAATTCACACCAGATCTTTTGCCTTCAGACATAATCGGAGCTTACATCTTTGATATGAAATCGCAGGATTTCATATTCATGGAGGGACCTATTTTCACCAATGTACTTCTCGCTGATGAAATAAACAGAGCCACACCGAAGACACAGTCTGCTCTACTCGAGGCGATGCAAGAAAGACAGGTCACGGTTAGCGGTGTGACCAGGAGCTTGGATAGACCTTTCTTAGTGATAGCCACACAAAATCCATTAGAGCTTGAAGGCACCTATCCTTTACCTGAAGCCCAGTTAGATAGGTTTATGATGAGGATAATCTTAAACTACCCTAATCCTGAGGAAGAAATGGAAGTTTTAAGAAGATACGGCAAGAACTTAGAAGTCAATGCCAAAAATG
>JBEPYP010000153.1:0-3394 GCA_041641355.1 Thermoproteota archaeon
GAACATAGCCCTTCTATCAATAGCTCCTACAGGAACCATATCTAACATAGTGAAATCCTTCGAATATGAAGGAAAGAACTATATAGGAGTTAGCGGAGGTATAGAACCTGTCTTCGATATGTATTATTTAAGGAGAACGGAATCTTTTAGTAGGAATGTACTGTTTAAGGTCTTCCACAGTACAATACAAGCTTATATAGACATTAAGAAGCTAAACGATGCAGTACAAGATGCAAAAGATCTAGCAGAGTTAAAGAAGATATTGCCTTCGCATTTCTTCAGAACAGCGCATGTGATCGACGTCTATAAAAGGATAGAAATTCAAGCCGTAGCTCAAAGATATATTGACCATAGTATATCTTCTACGTTGAACTTACCAGAAGATATTGACCCTGAAACATTATCTAAAATATACTTTTATGCTTGGAAAGCTGGACTTAAGAGCGTAACCGTATATAGGGAAGGAAGTCGTTTCCCAATACTGAGTAGAATAAAAGAAAAAAGCAAGTTTGAGGAATACAAAGATAAGCTTTTTGAGATAAAGGTAGGTGATAAAACTTATGTTGTTAAAGGGGATGATGTGATCGAATTACCCGATGGTACTTTATCTACTCCTTATCACATATTATTAAATAGAGGCTTGATAAAATGATAAAGCTCGACTCTTTTGATTTTGAAATAAAAGAAGTGAAGAAAAAACAAGAACAAGAAACAGTATTGCAAAAGGAGAAAGTCTCCGCAGTTCCACTAGAAAGACCCTATCAAATAGATGGGAAAATATATAAGCTAAAGAGCAGATTCGTGGCCCACTCGATTTTCATAACCATAGGCTACATAAGAGATGGTAATAAGGTTAGACCTTTCGAAATCTTCATAAACAGTAAGGATCTTTCAAGGGCTGCGGAATTCACGATGTTAACGAGGTTATTATCAGCTATATTTAGGAGGTTTGAAGATCCTGTATTCATTTTAGAGGAATTGAGGAGTGTTTATGACCCTAATAGGATAGGATATTGGATAACTCTGGATGAGAAGGGAGAAAAGAGAAGATACATCCATTCATTATATGGAGAAATAGCCGAAGTAATTGAACAATTTTTCAGGGAAATGGGCATAATCAAGGAAGAGAATCAAACTACTCAACAATTTACAACAACTATTCAAGAAAAAGAGATTAAACCAAAAATACAGGAATCAATTCCAGAGAAAATTTATGAAGGTGTAGATGAGTTGAATCTTTTCCAAATATGTCCTGTCTGTAATCTAAGAACGCTTAAAATCGAAGGAGGTTGCTATACTTGCATAAATCCTGAGTGCGGCTACACCAAATGCGGTTAAAATAAACATCATTCGCATGGATGCCTGCGAACCTTCCGAAAGAAGCTCTAGCTAAATATCAGAAAGTATTAGAAGCCAGGACTAAGGAGGAAAAGCTAAAAGCTCTTCAAGAATATCTCTCAGCAATCCCAAAGCATAAAGGTACTGAGAATATAATAGCTCAAGTAAGGCATCAAATTGCTAAGATTAAAAGAGAAATCGAAAAAGAAAAGGAGCTTAAAAGGAGAATAACTTCAGGACCTGGTTTCAACATAAAAAAAGAAGGGGATTTACAATACGTCCTTATAGGTTTCACCAAATCTGGAAAAAGCACCCTTTTAGCTAAGTTAACCAATGCTAAGGTTGATTACGGAGAAAGGCCTTTCATTACAACCACTCCTTCAGTCGGTACTTTGAATTATAAAGGAGTCTTGATTCAGTTAGTAGATACACCTTCTTTGATGGAGGGAAATGATGATTGGAACAATGTTATTTTCTCTCTGGTGAGATCATCTGATGGAATAATATTAGTGCTCGATGCTCTTTCGGATCCTATTAACCAGTTCTTAAAAATAAAGGAAATATTAAGAGCGCGTGGAATACTAATAGGTGAAAGGAAATTCAGTTTGAAATTGTTCAAATCTCCTATAAAGAAACCAAAAATAATTTTAAGGGGTGAAATCGCAGGAGCCACTGAGAACGATCTTTACAAAATTTTGTCAGATTATGGTATAAGGGATCTCGTAGTGGAAATCCAAGGTAAGGCTTCATTGGAAGAATTTGAAACAGCTCTTATGAGCGATGTAATAAGCAAGCCTGCTTTGGTAATAGTCAACAAGGTAGACTCTCCAAAGTTGGCTGTAAATTACGATTTCGAAGGATTACCATACTTGAATATTTCTTGTTCCTTAGATTTGGACAAGGATAGAATAGGAGAAAAGATATTCGAAAGTTCTGGTATGATAAGGGTTTATACGAAAGAACCCAACGAAGATGAGCCTTCTAGCAAACCTCTGGTTGTTAGGAAGGGAATAACAGCTATAGAAGTCGCTGAGATGATACATAAGGATTTAGCTAAGAATTTCAGATACGCAAGGGTTTGGGGTAAAAGCGTAGACTATGGAGGGGAAAGAGTAGGTCCTAAGCACATTTTGGAAGACGGCGATGTAATAGAAATAAGGACGTGATTTCCTTCAGCTCTCCTTCTTCAATTTTGATCTTACCCAGAATAGAATTCGATGATGAAGGAAATGTAATTAGTATTTCGTCTGTTGCATGCAACGTAGAGCCAAGGGTTAGGGCTGTGGCCAAGAAAGAATACTCTAGATTAGAAGTAAAGGGGCCGTATTTCTTATCTTCTTTCATAGAATATATAAAGGATCAACTTTGCCTAGGCCCTTTTAGCTTAGAAGCCTCTCTTACTAGCGATCTTCAATCCTTAAACCAAGAAGTTAGCGCCTTGCTATCTTCTTTTGCTTGCTCTTTGTCATTGTTCAACTTAGACTTTAATGATCATATGAATCTTCTTGAAGGGTTTATAATAAAGAACAAATTGAGCTTTTTATTACCTTCTAATTTATTCCATGAGGGATTTTCAATTTCTAGCAGGTCTTTTATGTTTAACTTCGATCAAGTTTTGAATTTCGATTTAGCGGATTTCTCAGTTTTGTTCGTAGAACTTGGTAGGCTTGATATACATGATTTCCTTTTAGATAAATGGTATAGGAAGGTAATCGCATTCCATTCATCTTCTTGCTTTGATCATTTCAGCTCTTCCTTGGATCTCGATTCTCTCTATGAGGCTAATAATAGGCTAGCTTTTCAAGCAGGGATTTTAGAGCCTGAATTGGAGGAGATGATGAAAGAGGCTAGGGAACTTGGGTTAAAATTTGTAGGTTATAACTATTTCTCTAAAGGTTTTCATTGTTTAGTGGAGAATAGTAGAATTGTTGCAATATACGAAAGTTTATCTAAATTACTCTCGAAGAAAGAGAAGGCTTGTGTGTTAGAAATATCAACAACCCCATTGGTTAAAGAATAAATATTTGTTATGTTAGGGTAAAAATATGCCTGAGGT
>JBEPYP010000154.1:0-3324 GCA_041641355.1 Thermoproteota archaeon
GAAGACGGCTAAGCCGGAGGGTTATCTCATCTTATATTACAAGAAACTAAGGATTCTTTCTCAAGTTCTCTGATCACTTCTTCCTCGAATTCTTTAGGATATAGAACAAGAAGTAAATCCTTTTCGGTTAATTCATGATCTTTCCTCGAAGTTCTGGTTTGCACCGTCCATTCACCCTTGCTTTTAATGGCTAATATTGCAGCTCCAAATTTCTTAATGGATTCTTGAAGGTTTTGAAGTCTTGATGGTCTCTTAATCTCTACGATCATGCATCTTTCATCGATCGCTTCGCCCAATTTATAGAAAACGCTCATTATATCTGGATCCGAAGAACTCAGCAAAGCGATCTCTTCTATGCTGTCTGTTATATCTTCTAGTTTTGTCACTAACCACAACAACGAAAGATTGGTTAGATTATTATCAGTAGGGGGCTTTTTGATCATCTCTTCTAACAATTCTATATGGTAAGTATCCAGCATAGATTCCATTTCATCGATCTCTCTTATCAGGCTCTCATCTTTGCTGATCATAGCTGCATGAGCGATATCTAACAAACCCTTGTTCGTCTCCATTAAATATACTATTTTGCTGATTACGTTTCTCAAGCTTTCCTTAACTTCTTTTTCCCTCAAAGGTTCATAACCGAAATCCTCGAGAAATTCGTTGAGAACGCTTTTATAACCTCTTATATAAAGCACATCGCCTTTTCTTATATCTTCTGCGTAAAAATATTCCCGTTCACCGTTTCTTATGCGAAGCAATATGTCGATCGGGTATCTTTCTATCAACTCGCTCGTTTTAATTTGCATTTTTTCGTTTGCGACGATCTTGATCACGAATTCATCGCTCAGATATCTTATAGCATCTACAACTTCTTCTGAAGGATTATGGCCAGAGAGGCTTATGTAAGCTATGTCCAATGAAGCATCTATTATCTTCTCTATAGCGACCGCATAGCGATATAATGCTAATGCGTTCTTAGCATCCTTGATTTTTCTAACTATTAAAGAAACATGCACGGTGGCTTCTTCTATCATCGACTTCGCTTCTCTTACGATCCAGATCAGATGATCTAGAGTATCCAACTCTTTGGTTAAATAAGAATAATAAGCAAGATCTATTATCACGTCGCACATTTTCCTAATGTTTTTCAAGAGTTCATACAAAGATATTGCCCTATATCTTCTTTCTATCTGAAGAGGAGCTGCATGAAACTTCTTATGAATTTCAGGATCTATAGGCACGAACCACTCATGATATTTAACTAAACTCGAATTTAAAAAGCTGAGGAACCTTTAAATGCGAAAAACCCAAAGGATATTCAATGAAAATTCACCATGAAAAATTCAGCTTACTCTTCCAAGCTTTGATAGAACTTCTCGTCGGGCTTCTTTATATTTCGAATTTGGAAAGTTTGATGGAATATCCCGTAATCCTATTCTTGATACCTGCTCTAATGAGCCTAAGAGGAGCTGTATATGGTGTACTTGCACTCAGGATTACTACATTGCTTTATTTGGGCGAAGCAAAACCCACCTTGAAAGATACCGCTATAAGGGTGGAGATTTTTTTCTCTTTTCTTAGGTCTCTTATCGCTTCTTTCATTTTAGCCAGTTTGACATTCATCTTCGATGTTGCGTTTTTCGAAGGAATTTTACATTATGGAATGCTCATTACCTTATCTTTATTCACAAACACGCTGTCTTTTCTCTTCATTGCTCTTCCTTCTTTGATCTTGTTGTTATATTATTTCAAAAAAGGGAAATCAATAGAATTCATAGGAATCCCGTATGTTTCTTCTTTTGCTGATTTAATAACACCTTTTATACTTTTCTTATCCTTGCCTATTTCCTTCGATTTATTTTTTCAAATTATTTTCCTTTCGTTTCTCTTGATTTCTTTGGTTTTAATCTTTCTAAGAATACAAGCTAATGCAAAACTAAGAGAAGTGTATTTAAAGATCTTCAGGAGCATGAGCTACAAGGAAAACTTCTACGTGGTGAGCTTAATACATACGCTTTATGCTAGCATAAGCGGGCTTGGAGGCTTGTTTTTTGCAAGGACGATATTTATAAAAGAAATACAAGAAGTACTAGTAATAGCACCAGCTTATAATGCTCTATTAGGCAGCTTGGGCGGTATACTCTCTTCTAAAATCTCAGTACCTTTACATCTAGGTTTAGAGACAAAACTTACTAAGATAATAGGAGATACTAAATTAGCTTTCTTTTCATTTTACTCGGGTTTATTTATCGTTTCCACCTTTTCTAATCCGTTGGGCATAATCGTCGTGATATTTTCTTCGATATTAACAGTTACTCTCATAACCTTGATTTCTTATTATATATCGAAAGTTGAATTTGAGAGAGGTTTTGATCCTGATATTTATACGTTCCCGATGATCTCTTCAGTTGGAGATATTATGGGCCCTGCCAGCTTAGTGGTCACGACTTTAATAGTTTTATCTTTATGATTTTAGTTCATTAAGCAATAAAGGAAGAAGACTTAACGTTTCAAATTTCTCCTTACCCATAGGAAGACCTAGTATAAATGCATCGAGATTTAGCTTAGATATTTTATTCAACCTGTCTTTGACTTCTTCGATATTCCCACACACTGTTAATCTTCGTACTTCATCCTCAGTTATAATATTCCTAGCTTCTTCAATTTTTCCTTCTAGCATCAAAGAGCGAAGTTCATCCCTTTTAGACTTATCGTAATTGTATAAATAAAGGCTGGAATTGGAAAATCCAGCATAAATTATAGCAGCAGATTTCCTGGCGTTTTTCAATGAATCAGGACCTAAGTAAAGCTGAGCTACTGCTATCTTCTCCTCTTTTGACAATCCAAATTCTTCTATTTTCTTCAATGCTATTGAAAGATCTTCTGGATTAGCCAAGTTGAGCATGATCCCATCAGCATACTTAGCCAATTTCATTGTATATATCCCCTGAGCCCCTACGTAGATCTTGATATCCGTATCTTTGAGATTTCTTTTGAAGAACAATAAAGCTTCTTTGAGCTTAGATAAAGCTTCCTTAGGAAATATACCTAATTTGCTGTGTAGCTGCCAATCACCAGGACCGATTCCTAAGAATATTTCATTACTAGAGCCTTTACTCAGCTCAAGTATTAGTTTCAAAACATATTCTTTGTCTCTTACTAGGAAGTTAGTAATCCCTATTCCTATTCTTATAGACTTAAACATCTTACAGCTCTCAGATAGAAGAATGAAAGGATCTCCAGCTTTATGATAATCGCTTAAAGAGATGAAACGAATTCCTAAGTTTAAAAGAGTTTCGATGATCTTAAGATCCTCTTCTA
>JBEPYP010000155.1:0-3307 GCA_041641355.1 Thermoproteota archaeon
CACCAGGATTCCTTTTTTCCTCGGCTGGTTCTAATAAAGTGTTGAGTATTCTTTGTTTATCCATTTTTGAAAGTTTTCCTATGTTAGCTGAAAGCGAAATGTCGCAATATATTCCTTCTTTGACTTCATAAGAGTAACCTTTTTTCATAAGATCTTTTATTATTTTTATCGATCTCTCTACAAGCTCAGAGGGTTTTATTGGCGTGAAGTGCTTTATCCTAAGAGCTTTCAAATCTTCGTTTATCCTTTTGAAATATCTTTCCACTATTTCGTTTTCTTCGATTTTTTCTCGAATTGCTTTCTCTATTATCTTTATGTCCATGTCGGTGAAATTGATCACGAAGAGAGTTTCATAACCCTTGAATCTGAAGTATCTATTGAGGAAATCTGCTATGAACAAGACTCTTAAATGCCCTAGATGAAGATCATCATAAAGGGTAGGACCGCAAACGAATATTTTTATGGAATTTTCAAACGGCTTAAACGTTTCAAATTTTCCTTGAATTCTGTTGTATAACCTGGGCATAAGTGGATTTATTTTTTGTATCTAATTAAAATTTCAGAATGAAGTTAGTTTTAAAAAACGAGAAAGACCTCTTGAAATACATTCATTCATTGAACGTAGATGAGGGTTTAAGGATAGTTCAAGGAGATTTAGAGTTCATCATAACTAGGTATGATCTGAAATTTTACCTTGAAATCAGGTCTAGCAATAGTGTGTCTAAATTCATATATGATAATGGGGATGAAGTTTTAACAAAATTAAAAGATTTCCTTAATTTTCCTCTGGCTCTAGAGTTTTATTAAATTTTCATTGGTATAATCTTTGACATCTAGGGCAAAAATAAGATATTCTTCTTAAATTACCGAATCGTTTTATTTTGATTTTATTACCACAGAATAAGCAATTTCTCTTCCCGTAAATCATCGTGAAATTGAGAAGTTTTAACCCATCCTTTCTACTCTTATAGAAGATTTTGCAGAAATCGCGCATCCATATAAGCATGAATTTCAGCTTATCTTCTTTTATTTTCTCAATTCTTGAAGCGGGATGTATCCTTGAAGCGAACAATGCCTCGTTTTTTATTATGTTCCCTACTCCTGGGAGTATACTTTGATCGAGCAAAATGTCGCATATATATCCTGTTCTTTTTTTCAATTTGGCCAATACTTTTTCAGGATCCCAATCTTCAGCCAGTATGTCTTTAGCACTCGCTCTAAAGTGTTTGATGAATCTAACTGAGCAATTATAGAAATAAACTTTGCTATTTGCTTCTATGACTAATCTTATTCTTTTCTCATCTTTGGTTATTTTATCTATAGAATAACTTCCATACATAAGAAAGTGAACTTTTATGAATCCTAGATTTTTTATTTTTATTAAGAGGTTCTTTCCATGACTGTATATCTTTTCAATTTCTTTATCCACAAGGTTTTCAAAATTTATATTTCTTGTTCTACCCCATGCTTTTTTTATAGTTTTTCCTTTAAATATATCGTTTAATTTTTCAGCGACCGCCTTTACGCTTGGACCTTCCACCTTTATTTTCTTATTACGAAAATTAAGATTTAAGAATTTTGTTTAATTATATTCATAAATTCAATTGCGTCTTCAAACATAAAGATGTTGTTGAAAAGAACGTATATTTCACTAGCGTTTATTTTTTTAATCATTTCGTATAAACGTAAGAGATCATCCCTTGTGTATTTGTAATTATACATTCTTTTCCCAGGAGGGGAGCCATGTAATCGGAAATAAGCTATTTTAGATTGGATTACAGGAGTTGAAGCGAATGGATCAACACTATGTATTAAGTTGAATTTTTCACACAGCATTCTTATGTTTTCTTTGCTCCATCCTCTAAGCTCTATAGCTATCTCTAAGTTGTTTCTATCGATTTTAGAGAAGAAATTAAAAGCGTTTTTTATATTCTTTTCATCATCCTTAAAACTAGCAGGAAGTTGTATTAGACATATTTTAGCTTTTAATGTCTTGCATATTTTCAACATTTTATTCCAAGCATCTAAAACTTCTTTCGTATCCTTGAGATCACCGTAGTTTTCATTACTCTTGATTTTAGACCTTCTCCAAGTAGGACTTGTACTAGGGTGTGTAATTCCTTGGAAACATTTCACTGTGAATTCGAAATCCTCAGGTGCTTCTTCTCTAAGTTTTTTGATCCTCTCTTCAGTGGGCAGGTCATAGAAGGTTTCCTGAAGTTCCACTAACTTGAATGTTTGAAAATATTTTTCTCTGCTTTTCTGAAATCCGCAACAACCAACTTTTATCATTTACTAAAAATTATAGTAAAAGATTTAAGTTTAATAATTTGTTATTTTCTTCGTGTCTACTACAATAGAAGATCTGCAAAAAATAGATTTACGGGTAGGCAAAGTTGTTAGCGCGAAGCGTGTAGAAGGTACAAACAAGCTACTGCTTCTCAAAATAAATATTGGAAATGAGGAAAGGGATATCGTTGCAGGAATAGGAGATCAATATGAACCTGAATATCTTATAGGGAAGAATTTAATCGTTGTAGCTAATCTTAAACCGAAAATTATAAGAGGAATTGAGAGTCGAGGAATGATTCTTTGTGCAGTAGATGAAGAAGATAACGTATTCCCTTTGACAACGATGGGGGAAGCAAAAGAAGGTTCTAAGGTTTATTGATCATGTATGATTTTTCTTTCTTTAAAGATCCTTTATTTTTAAAAAAATTCGCCTTAGTCGAAAAAGCTATTTCTAGGGAACTCGATAGATATAAAGATTCTCCTTATTACGATTCCTTAATTTACGCTCTTCAAGGCGGTAAGAGATTAAGACCTATTTTATTATTATTCTCTTCTGAACTTTTCCAAGGACCTCGTAAAGAACCTTATTCGGCTGCTGTCTTGGTGGAACTTTTGCATACGGTTTCTTTAATTCATGATGACATCATAGATAAAGAAAAAATCAGAAGAGGTGTAGAAAGTTATCATGTTAAATTCGGAGAGGAGCAAGCCATATTAATAGCTGATTTCGTTTTGGCTATAGTACTAGATCTTTCAATGAGATATGCTGATACAGAGATACCTCAGCTAGTTTCAAATACTGTTTTTAGCATGAGCGAGGGTCAATTACTAGAAGTTAAGAGTAAGAATAAAGAAGAAATATCTTGGGACGAATATCTAAGGATAATTGAAGGAAAAACTGCTTCCTTATTCAAGTTTTCTACAACTGCTGGGGTTATTTTATCAACCGAAAATCCGTTATACATTAAGAAGATTTCAGAATATGGTAGGAATTTAGGCATTGCCTATCAAATTT
>JBEPYP010000156.1:0-3303 GCA_041641355.1 Thermoproteota archaeon
TGATTTTCATACTGTATAAAGGGATATTGAAGGAAAGTAAGAACGGTCAAAATTATTTGTAGCACAACGATCAGAGCTATTACCATTGTAGCGGTTTTCTGATCCATTTTCTCTATACGTTATAATACTTGTATATAAGCGTTATGAAAAACATTGAGAAGAATATTACAGCGAATCCTAATGCTGCCGTGCCCGCTAACATGTAGATGTTGTAATTCCCTGCTAGTAATATTTTAATAGCTTTGCTCAGAAAGTAAACAGCGGTTATGAAAATCATTAGAATGGATGTTAAGATAAAATAAATTCTCAAAGCCATTTCTTTTTCTTGTAAATTAGGTAAGTTGTGCCGAAAACAGCTAAAGCTACGATGATCGTTAAGAAGCTCACTAAGAAGAAATCTGTGGATTCCTCGAAGCTAAGTCCGAATCCAAAGTCTATATAAGTTTTGAATAGAAAGATGATTATAGTGTATAGAACTGCCTCAGCTAATAGTATGCTTGATATGGTCACAAAGGCAAATCTATATCTTATATGAACTTCTCTTCTCCTATCAATAAAGGGTAAAAGAAGTATGTAAAGCCCAGCTATCAACAATACTCCTATGGTTGTGAACGTGGCAACATCTTGGACTCCTAAGCTCCTCATGAAGTCAACATACGGGTCAGGGAATCTTAATCTTATGATTTCATAGACGAAGAAGAAATACCACTCGGGTAAAGGTATTTCTACTAAAGGTTGTGTAGGATCGTATGGCTCTCCTAGCTTAGCTGGAAATAAAGAAGACATTAAAATTACTATCGCTGTAACCATTAAAGCCCATTTACCTATGTATACAGCACCTTTGGGGAACCATAAATAATGTCTGATTCTTTTGTTTTTCTTCAAATCTCTTAAAGGATCGAACGCTCCATGTATTTCAAACATATAAAGCTTTATTGCGAGTAAGACTAGAATGCCACCTGGTATTATGAACACATGAAGCATGTAAAATCTTTGTACCAAATCTTGGTTTCCTAAGCCTTCTAGTAAGTACCCAACTAGACCTCCCAAGAAGGGTATTTGTAGAGCGAAGTTATAACCTGCTTGTGTTGCGTATACAGACTGGGCTGTATAGGGTAAAAGATAACCCGTGAAAGCTTGGGCTAGGACTAATAACCCTAATATCAAGCTTATTATCCACATCAATTCTCTTGGCCTTTTATAAGCTCCTGATATTATTTGTCTGAAGAAATGAAGGGCTGCAGAGATGAGCATACCATAAGCAGAGTATAAATGCAAAGTTCTGAGCGTCAAACCAAAAGGTATGTTTTCATCCACGAATTTCACGCTAGAATAAGCTTTAGGTATACCATTACTATCTGGTGCATTAGTGGGTACGAAATAGAACGCTAATAAGACGCCTGAAATCACTAGTATAACAAAGAAAGTTAAATTAATAGCGCCTAGCCAGTAGGAAATCTTGAAAGAATATTCAGGTATAGGTCTTAAGAAGGTATTACTTATTCCTATTCTTTTATCAAACCAATCTATTATTTTTTTCATCAAGCTCATGCTCGTGCACCACAAGTTATTGCCGTCTTTTCATCTACGATTTCGCCACCAGTAAATCCTGGTCTCAAATTATCCTCGAGGTTAACACCTTCTTTTCCTGCAGGACCTTTTCCTAGTAATACAGGCCCTTCCATACCTACAGCATATATATCGCCTGTTTTTTCATCATATTCTAATAAAACTCTAGGCACTCTCCTAGGAGCAGGTCCTGCTAATACTTTTGCATTGTTTGCTACGTCATAGACACTCAAATGGCAAATACATACAAGTACATTGCTGTACTTATTAAAGTAGGGTTCTTTGTCAGGATAGTAGTCGCTGATTATGCATCCTAAATGTTGACATATAGCATTGAAGGCTACTATATCCTTATCAGGTCCTATTCCATTTTCCACAGGTTTTCCTGCTTTAATTAAGAGATTAGGTATTCCAGTTAAAGGATAGCAAAACCTCATAAAACTACCGTTCTTAAGATCTTTTATGTTTGCTATTTTAACCCTAGGATATTTAGGAAGTGCATGTGGAGGCGGTGAAGAAATATAACTTCCTACGGAAGAAATACTTGCTATTGAAGTAATAATAGAAGCGCCTATTAATCCTTTTATGAAAGTTCTTCTTTTTTCGTCAATTTCATCTTTTGTCATATGAGAAATATCTAGGCCTCTCTTAAAATTTTTTATATATTTTTATATATAAAAATATATAAAACTCAAATTGGCAGGATTTTAGCAATTTTTTCGCTCACTTTTGAGACGAACCACTCATCGTTTTCATCGAAAGCCCCTAGCTCATTGCTATCGATATCTATTTCGCCTATTATTTCACCATCCTTGTAAATAGGCACTACGAGTTCTGACTTCGTTTCAGGGAAACATTGAAGATAATTAGGGTCTGAACTTACGTCATAAACGTTAACTATCCTTTTTTCTCTTACTGCCATTCCACAAATTCCTTTTTCTATAGGTATTACTTTATGTTCTGTTTCCTTATCTCCACTGAAAGTTAATAATCTTAGTTCTTTCTTATCTTTAACTAAGTAGACGCCTACCCAATTGTAGTGTTTGATTTCTCTACGCATCATTTCTAGGATTTCTTTTATGTCATTCGTATTTTCTATCTTCTCCAGTAGCTTCAAGTATTTTCTTTTGATGCTCATAATTTTTTTATATATGTCTGTTTTTTAAAAACTATGGAGTTTTATAAAATATATTACGAAAACGTATACGATCTAATATTTCATCTGGTTTCTACAATGCCCTTCTCTCCTTTCTACACCTTAAATAAGCTCAAAGATATAACCTATTTCTATGAAGCCTATGCTGAAAGCATAACCCTGCACTATACTAAGTCGAACATAGAACCTGCAATATACGTTTTTGATTCTTCTAAACTTGAACTGAAAAAGCAAAGTTCACTTCCAAAGTTCGTTGAACACGGTTGCTACATCGTGGTCTTGAAGAAGATAGGGGAAGATAGTTTACTCAAGGAAATATTAGAAAGTTGAAGTATTCTACAAGCTAAAACATAGCTGATCTTAGAAAATGGCTTAATGTTCGATCCTCCGTTTACTAGAGACCACTCTAAAATTCACTTCGCAGAGGATTTTTCCTAATCTATAAATAAAGGATCCACCAATCATAAATATGGGAAGAATAAAAGAATTAAACATAGAAGACGATTTCGTATTCGGTTTTGATGACTTTATATTACTTCCTTCTTACATTTCCATAGAGCCCAGTGAAATTTCGCTTT
>JBEPYP010000157.1:0-3201 GCA_041641355.1 Thermoproteota archaeon
TCTAATAAATATAATATTTCTTTAACCAATTTTATTGTAATTCTCCAATCTTCTATCCTATTATCTATATCCAAAGTAGGAGTACATGCATAAATGTTTTCTAAATTAATATCTTCATATTTGTTTAAGCTTCTATACAAATTAGCTGTTGCGTAAATTGTCCTAGGCTTTAATTCCTTGATTAATCTAAAGAGATGGTCTTCGCTATTAGCTTTAAGAGGCACTTTAAAATCAGAGTATCTCTTAAATTTACCTTCTTTAGTTAAGAAAGCAAGCCATCTATCTTTAGAGAAACGGAATATTTCGCTTACTACTTCCTTTCTTTCATAATGTGTTTGAATGTTCAAGACTGATTAGAAGCTTCTTCTTCGCTCTTTTCTTTAGCCTTCAAGATTTTCTCTTTTACTTTTTGAGGAAGTGCATAGTCTTCTCTCCTTTCAGAGGTAGGACCTAAGACCACGAGACCTATGCCATCTATTATCTCTATCTCATACATGTAAGGACTATGCTCAGTTTGCCTCATCTTTTCCACTATTAGATACCTATGAAGTCTTCCTTGCTTTATTATCCTCCTAAACCTTATTATACCATCAGCGATATGTTCTACCCCCCAACCAAAAGCTTCAGAGGTACTTATCGCATACTGCGAAGTTCCTAATACTGTGAAGTCCCATTTAGATAGGACTTTCTTAGCATAATAAGATAGTCTTCTAGCCATCGCAGGTCTATCCAACCAAAACGCCGAAAGCGAATCTATGATAAGCCTTGCTCTTCCGTATCCAAGCTTCTTCTTAGCTTCTATTACTTTATTTATTAATTCTTCCATTTCAAGGCTCTTTAAGGACCATTCGTCCTCTCTGCCCATTAACGCATCTATAATTATCAGTTTATTTTCTTGGATAGCTTTTTGAAAATCAATATTGAACTGAGAAGCTTGAGTTATTATGGAAGAAGCTGATTCTTCTGTGGTTACATAGATACATTTATCTCCCTCTTTAATGCCCTGAGCTATGAAATGGATACAAGTTATCGTTTTACCGGTCCCAGGTTCCCCGGTTAAAGCTACAAAGAACCCTTTAGGTATTCCTCCTCCTATAATTTTATCTAAATCAGATATACCAGTTGATAATCGTTCTATTTTCACATTGTAAATTTAAAAAACTAATAACTTAAAAAATTTATTGATTCCAAAAATATTTCCTAAAAATTCACCGAATAAGAAAGCAACGAAAGCAGCGAGAAGCAAAACGCCTGTGTTTAACATAAACTCTCTTAAGAAGAATTTATCGTACAACACAGCAGAATAGAAGTTAAAGTAAGCAGCGAGGATGATTGCTACAGCTAAAGAAGAAAAGAAGGCAATGAACATATTATGAGTTAAGAAATAAGGAAAAGCTAGCGCTACAGCGGCTAGATTATAATATATGCCTGTATAAATAGCTGCCGCTTTAGGATTCACATCTTCTCCTTGTTTAGCCTGTAAATAAGCAGCCGAAGCCATTGCCATTGAAGCTGAAACACCAACAACTAAACCTGCTACTCCTGCTACTAGAGTAGATGTAGTGGCGCCTAAGAAGCCTGCATGAACACCTGTTATTTCTATTATCGCATCAGCTAGTCCTAGAACGATGAAGCCTAAATAATTTGCACTTTTATCTTTGATTTGTGAAATCCAGAAATTCTCATGTTCCAGCTCGTCCTTTATTATAGACTCCAACTTCTTTCTGTTTTCGCCCTCGAGTTCACCCAAAAGGACTTTATACCTTTCTATTACTTTTTTCTCATTCCTTTCAAGGAATTTTACAACAAACGTTATGCCGAATATATACCTCATAAAAATGAAGAAATAAATTTTAATTTTTTCAAAAACGCCAATTTTTCGAGATTCTCCTTTTATTAAACTCTTCCAAAACAATAAATGTTCGTATTCTTGTTTAGCCAACTCCATGAGGGTCTTTTTCCTATCCTCATCCTTCTCCATATTGGCTAATTTAAGATAAACCAGATGATCAAAGAATTCATCTACATAATATCTTGTAAACTCCATCATGATAACTTGCAGAAAGTAATTTAAAAGTTTTGTCACAGTTAAACGAGAAATTGCAAGGTTGTACTTACTATTGTTTCAACGCGTTCAGAAATTTTGGCTCCAAAACACTAAAAGTACTTAAAATCATTTCAATCAGTCTTTTTAAAATTTAAATCATTTAACAAGAAAAAGAAAGAACTTATAATCAAATTGCAAAGAAGCCCATAAGAGATAGATATTTCTGAGATGAGAAAAATTTACTCATAACGGATTAAGAAGTGCTTTAGAATGAACTTGTCTGCCTACGTTCTATGAAGAACTTAGATCGCAGAGGATGGAAACTTCCATGACTCTATTTTCTGTAATATCTTTTAGCCAGTTAAAGTATCTAAGTAACACTGAAATACCAATAAAGTTCGAAGACAACTGCTTACGTAATTCACCATCTTCTCCCATTCTTCATCTAAAATCAATCTTAACGAACGCTTCTAAAATCAAACAATCCGGTTTAATAATCAATTTTAGAAGAGCTTTAACAAATAGGCATAAGGTACTACGCTCTATCGATAATTATTCGAGGTATACTAGCTTAGTGTCCACGACTAATAAAGGTGGATTGATAGATGAAATTCATGATTAACCCCATGAAAAATGCGGAGGGTGGGATTTGAACCCACGCAGCTCTAAAGCACAAGGGTCTGAACCTTGCCCCTTTGACCTGGCTCGGGCACCTCCGCTAATTTTACATTTTAATTAACTCTAATATTTATTTTACATGATCAAGATAAGACCGATGTTTTATAGCGAAATAGAAGAAATATCTAAACTCGCTATGAAGTTACTAAGCGAATCCAATGCAAGCGATAATAACATTTTGATCAACGAAGAAAATAGAAAACTTTGGATTGAAACTATCTCTAACATACTAGCTAGAGATAAATCAGCTCTAATAGTCGCTGAATTGAATAACAGAGTAGTAGGTTATGCACTTTTCAATCTAAACGCTTCTGAACCTTTTAGAGTCAAAGAAAAATGGTGTTACATGAGCGACATATACGTTGAGAGAGAATATAGGAGGAAAGGGATAGCGAGTGAGATGCTTAAGTATATAGAAAATCAGGCTAGGCAAAGAGATGTGAAGAAAATCAGGCTAATAATATGGAAGGAAAATG
>JBEPYP010000158.1:0-3167 GCA_041641355.1 Thermoproteota archaeon
AAAAAATCGGGAATATGGGAAAAATCAGAACCTCTATTTCCCTTACCGCAGAAAATAGAGATTGTAGCTACTGGGAGGGAAAAGATTAAAGTAGAAGAAAAAGCTGTAGAGAGAAAAGACGAAATCGAGGAAAAACTCAAGGAATACTTGGCCCGCTACTACAGCGTTGGGGAGTTGAGATTGAGATTGGACTTCGCGAATAAAGTTAAAGAGATAGATCCGTTTCTAAGAAAGTTGGAAGAAAAAAATCTAATTATATGGGATAGAGAGTTAGGCGTGATAACTGCAACCGAAGAGTTACTTAACGAATATAAAAGAAACAAAAGTCTTATTGATGTTTTTTAAGCCGCTACAAAAATAGGGTTCCTAGAAGATCTGTAAACGCATCTAACAACCCCTTCCTTTTCAAAAGCTAACAGAATTCGTTTTGCTTCTCCTAGAGGTATTCCAAATTTACTTGCTATGATCCATGCAGAAAGATAAGGCGAAGATCTGATCTCATTCTTAATTGAATTTAAAATTTGATGGCTCATGATTCCTAAAGCTTGTTTTTCCTTTTTCTCTATAACTTTTTGAGCTTCCTTTTTCTGTTTCTGAGCTGCTTCCTTTAAAGCTTTCTCTTGTCTTTTAGCTATTTGAGCTATACCTTTTTTCCCTTTTCCGCCCATATCCTTAATATGGTGGAGAAAATATTAATAAGCTTTCGAGATTAACGAATCATAGATGAGTAAGATAAAATCCGTCATAGAAACACTATCTGAATTCGAGAAACAACTAGATGAGGTGGAAAAAAACCTAGAAGAAATTAAGCTCAAAATTTTAAGCGAGGTAGAAGTGCTTGCCAAGCAAAAGAGCAAAGAGATTCTCGAGAAGTTTAGAGAAGATAAAGAGAGGGAATTTAGAGAAGAGGAAGAAAAGATAAAGAAAAGAGCGGACGAATTAATAAAAGAAGGCAGAAAGAGAATTGAAGAAAAAAGGAAAGAACTAGAAAAAAAGTTGGAAGAAGCAAAGGAAAAAGCATTTGAAAGTATCCTATGAGCAATTTATTCGCAGCAGCAAGGGCTAGGGTTAAGAAAGGTTATCTTTTACCTAGAGAGATACTAGAAGGATTACTTGAACAAAAAACAATCGAAGACGCATTGGAGATCCTTAAGGCTTCAGATTATAAAAAGGAAATATTGGAAATCCAACAACCGTACGAGCTAATCAAAATTGAGCAAGCTTTAACTAAAAATATGATAAGGCATATGTTTGAACTAATCCAAACCAGTCTTTATTCAGAAATTCTACTAGCTTATTTCCAAAAATTCGTAATACATAATCTTAAATTGGTACTTAAAGGCAAAGCTTTAGGTAAGAAATATAGTGAACTCTACGATAGCCTAGTATTGGATGCAGAGGCATATCTAGGAAGAAGAGATATAATAATAAAATCCTTAGAAATGCCAACCCTTGAGGAAGTCGTACTTCAACTAAGCAAATACTCTTTCGGCAAAGAAATAACTCTTGCATACAACGCTTATAAAGAAAACAAAAAACTAGGAGTGTTTGATATAGTTTTAGATAAAGCATGGATTAATGTATTAATAGATACATTTACAAAAGCAGACATGAAAGTTAAAGAAGCTACTAAAGACTTAATAGGTGTAGAAGTAGATAGTTATAATATTTTAAGTATTTTAAGGGCTAAATATTTAGGTTTTGATACAGCTTTTCAAAAAGAATTGATAACTAAGAAGACTTTTTTAATAAGCCCTGACATATTATCCAATCTAATTTTAACAGAATCGTTGGAAAGTTGTTTCAGAATTTTGAAGACTACTTATTATAAATTTTTGATAAGTGAAGAAATGAAAAGCGAAGAAGATATAGAAAAACTTGAAAGAAATTTTCAAAGATATCTATTTAACATAGCCAAGTCTAAGGCGATAAAGACCCCGTTAACGATGGGCGAGACCCTTGCTTATATTAAACTAAAAGAGGCTGAAATTCATAACATCATGACAATTTTATTCGGTATCGAAAATGGGATTAAGCCTTCTAAAATTCAAGAAATGCTATTTCTCTAGCTTGAATCTAACTTTACTGAATAAACCTTCATTATAAAATTCTCTAAAAAGTTTACCATCTCCATAATAGAATTTTGTAAACCATTCGTAAAGATGAAGCCTTAGCGCTTGGATGAATACGATGAAACCTTCAAGCAAAGCTATGCCTAAATTGCCTAAGACCAATACTATGCCTACAATAATAGTAGTCAATATAGGATTGCCAAAATAAAGTGTAATCACGGATTTGATGTACAAGAGAAATAGAGAATGAACTATCACGAGTATAGCGAGCCTCACATAACTAATCGTATTAGCTAATAGTCTAGGAATTGCGTCAAAGGTCTCGAGAGCTCCTTCTCCTATCAATGCTTTAGTATCGATATGCCCATGCACACTCAATTTATGGGCTAAATATCTTGAAAAGAGGAGTAATAATATACCTGCCAATGTAGAAAAAGCAAAAACTCTCGAATAAATATAAGCAGGAATGCCGAGTATTTTCTCTTCGCTTGTAGAATATGCGGTTATATTTAAGTTGAATGACAAAAGTCCATACATTAAAAGAACTGCTGAAATGTAAAAGGTCAGATAAGCAATGGCAAGAAAGATATCGTCTTTATTATTGGCTTTTAATCCATTTATGAGCCTTAAGAACATACCTAAGCTCAAATGAAAGATGCCAATAATTATGCTTAACTGAAGAATGAAAATCACACTACTAGAATTCAATGAATTGTGCGAATGTTCTATAAGTTCAAAAACAGGTTTATAATTAACAAAGGGTATTCCAAACCCGAAGAATTCGTTATGCAAAATTCCGAAGAAAGAACTAGAGAAACCTAGTGTAATCAACATGACCCCCCATTGTTTTAATCCTTTTGCAGCTCTAAGATACAACAATAAACCTAATAATATGATCAAAAGACCCCCTCCTAAGTCTGCATACATAAAGCCATAAAATAAAGAAAAAAATAAGAAGACTAAAGGCGTAGGTTCGACTTCACGATATGCAGCAGGTCCTTGCATAAGTGTTATGTTTTCAAAAGACTTTATCACGGGTTTGTTGACGATTAGAGAAGGGATATCTTTGTCTTCTGTTTCATTGAAATCTATAAA
>JBEPYP010000159.1:0-3131 GCA_041641355.1 Thermoproteota archaeon
ATGTCTGAGACTTTAAAGAAGGAAGTAGAAGAAAAAGCAGAAGCGATAAAGAAATTACCTCCTAAGCCTAAGAAAAAGGTTAAGAAGAAATGACTAAGGTATATAAACACGAAAGGTTTGAAGGCGTATACTGGGCTGAGCTGGAAGATGGTTCTAAGACTTTAGCAACGAAGAACTTAGCAAAAGGAATCAAAGTATATGATGAAAGGATCATAGAATATGAAGGGGTTGAATATAGAACTTGGAATGCTTACAAGAGCAAGTTAGCTGGTGCGTTGTTAAAAGGTTTGAGAGAACTTCCTATACTTCCTTCTTCTAAGATTCTTTATTTAGGAAGCTCGACGGGAACAACTGTAAGCCATGTTTCAGACATAATAGGAGAAAAAGGTATAGTCTATGCTGTAGATTTCGCACCGAGGGTGATGAGGGAATTCTTGGAGAAGTGTGCTAGACATAGAAATAATGTAATACCCATACTTGCAGATGCTAGAATTCCTTCATCTTATTTGGACCTCGTCGAAGAAGTGGACGTAATCTACATAGACGTCGCTCAGCCTGAACAAGCTAAAATCTTAGCTGATAACGCTGATTTATTCCTTAAAAAAAGAGGAAAAGCTCTCTTCGCCATAAAGGCATCAAGCATAGATGTCACTAAAGAGCCTACAGAGGTCTTTAGGAAAGAGATCTCGCTCTTAGAAAACAGGGGTTTCAAGGTAATTCAAAAGATACATCTTGAACCCTATGACAAGGATCACGCTATGGTTTACTTGGAGAAATAGAATTTAAGAATCTCTCGTAAAACTTAACCGCTAGCATTTGTGAACGACTCCTAACGCTTCCAGGCCTTATACTTCTTACGTGATTTATAGCTTCTTCAGAGCTCACTCCCATTTCCTTCACCAAAAAACAAGCGATTATAGTCCCAGTCCTACCCTGGCCTGCAACGCAATGAACTAATACTTTCTTATTCTCTTTTAGCTTCTTTTCAATCCATTCTACACATTCTATTATACCCTCTAAGCTGGGAGCTCCAAAATCCTCTATTGGGTAGTGCTTTAATTCTATGCCGTATTCGTTTAGAATAGCCTTATATTCCTCAATACTTCCGAATCTTAGCTCATCTTCTTCTGCTAGACAGAGCAATGCTTTGATACCTTCTGATTTGATCCTTATTATATCTCTTTTATCTTCAGGCATGCTGCTTGCTGCTAATTTGTTGGGTATTATCCAACTGAAGTTCATAGATAATTATATCGACACCCCTATAAGAAAGATTTATAACGGTGTTATACATACTCAATATTCATGGGAGAGCATGCAGTAAGAACGATGGCGAAAACGAGCAACGCAGGTTTAGGCAGTCTGGAATGCTTAACCGGGATTTCCGTTTACTTCATTGGAAATCTTAAATCGTTTCTAAAATGGTACTAGCACAATTAACAATTTCTTTGAGAGAGGGGTTTGAAGCTGCTCTAATAGCTTCGATAATATTCGCCTATCTTCATAGGACAAACAGGATAGGTTACATAAAGTATGCATGGTACGGTATCTTGACCGCTACTGCTAGCGGGTTATTCCTAGGTTACTTTATTTTTGCAATATACGGCATTCTTCCCAGCACAGTAAAAGCCCTCTTTGAAGGCGTAGCAGCTTTCATCGCTGTCATCGTTCTGACTTCGATAATAATTTGGATGGCAAAGGCTGGGAAAAAGCTTAAGCAGGAAATAGAAGAGAGGGTTGAAAGAGCTATAACTACGGGTGCTAAGATAGGTATTGTAGCGGTAGCTTTTGTGATAGTATTCAGAGAAGCACTAGAAACGGTGTTATTCTTAATTCCGTTCATAATTTCCGTACCATCTCAAACCATCGCAGGGGCTTCTGCGGGTATACTCATAGCACTTCTACTCGGTTATGCTATTTTCAAGCTAGGGATGAAGATGAGCATGAGCAAGTTCTTCTATTATACTAGCATCTTGATCATTCTTATCGCAGGGGGTTTGATTGGTTATGGCACTCATGAATTAATAGAATATCTAAAAGCTTCAAACGTAGATCTAGGATGGTTTGGCGATCGCGCTTATGTCCTTCCTATAACCAAAGATAATCCACTTCATGATAAACATATAATAGGATCAATTTTAGCCGTAATGGTAGGTTATACGACCTCTGCAGAATGGGGTAGGGTCATAGTTCATCTGGCATACTTATTGATAGCTTTGCCTATCGTAATAAACGCTTATAGAAGGAAATAGAGAATCTTTAATCTACGGAGTATTTTGCGAGAAGCTTTTTTTAACCAAATCTCAAGCCCCAGCTTATCTTCTCCTCTGGTATTACTTTTATTAAAGGAGCTTCTCCTTCATTCCAAGGATCTCTTCTAACCCAGTCGAACTTCTTGTAAAATATTTCGTATACTTTCCTATATTCGTCTCCTTTTTCTAGCAACTCGGCTTTACCTAATATTAATACAGCCTTATTTCTTGGTTGCTTATACACGTCAACTAGCAAAGCTACGTTGGGGTTTTCCTTTATGTTCTTGATTTTCTTCGTGCCATAATCCGTGAATATGTAAAAGAATCCATCTTTGAATATGTAACAAACAGGTACTAAATGGGGCTTATTGTTTTTAGAAACTGTGGCTATTCTACAAACCTCATTCATCTCTAAGAATTTCTTTTCTGCTTCATTAAACTTAATCATAATGAAATTATAGTTGGAAATCTAAAAAATGTTGTGAGCGAAGTTAGAGTTAGGACTAAAAAATATGATGAAAAATTAGTTGAATATTTGAAGTCTATAAAAGGTAAGTGGAATCCTGATAAAAAAGAATGGACAATAGGCGTTGATAAGCTCGCTGATCTAAAGTCCAAGATCAAAGAATTAAAACTTGATCAATACGTCGAAATAATTGCTCCTAAAGAGGTTGAAGAAGGTAGAATAACGATGAAGCTTTCAAAGGACGGTAAGTATGCTTTGCTTAGGATCAATTTAATAGCTTTCAGAGAAGACATAGAATCTTTATTGAAAGGGAAAAGGACATATGTTAGGTTCAGAGTATTGCCTTATAAAAGAACTAAGCGTCAAAGAAGTTAAAATTATATAAATTAATTTTGTAAAGAAAGTATGGAAAC
>JBEPYP010000160.1:0-3041 GCA_041641355.1 Thermoproteota archaeon
CTGAGTTTTTAGATCGTGTAGGCAAGATGTTGCTAGAATTTTTAGATCATTATGGTTTCAGTATAGGTTTGGATGATCTTGCTCTTGATGAAGGGGTTTATAAAGAAATAAGTAAGATAATAGCAAAGCATTTCGAAAAAGTTGACGAATACATAAATAAGTATCTAAAAGGAGAGCTTGAAAGAGAACCTGGTGCTACATTAGAAGAGACGCTCGAGCAAAAGATAATGGATGAACTTAATATGGCTAGAGATGAAGCAGGCAAGTTTGTAGAGAAATTTTTCTCGAAGGATAATTCCATTTTAATAACAGCTAAGACAGGAGCGAGGGGTAAGATGTTAAATCTATTCCACATGACTGCATGTATAGGTCAGCAAGCTTTGAGGGGTAAAAGGATTAATAGAGGCTATGAGAACAGAACTTTACCTCATTTCAAAAAAGGCGATATGTCTCCTCCTGCTAGAGGTTTCATAAAAAGTAGTTACATTAAAGGATTATCGCCTATCGAGTTTTTCTTCCACTGTGTATCTGGAAGAGAAGGTCTCGTAGACACCGCTGTTAGAACTTCACAAAGCGGCTATATGCAAAGGAGGTTGATAAACGCTCTTATGGATCTACACGTAGAATATGATGGTACTGTTAGGGATCTTGAAGGAAATATAGTTCAATTCAGATATGGTGAAGACGGCTGTGATCCGAGAAAAAGCTATGGACATGAACCTGTAGATTTGGATGGGATAATCGAAGAGGTGCTCAAATCATGAAGTTAGCTGAAGAATATATAGAAAAGCTAAGACGGGTAGGCGTATCTGAGTATGTGATAGGTAAATTACAAGAAAAGCTTGAAGCTTACGAGAAAGTACCAAATGAAAAAATAGAGGGGATTGTGAATAGGATTATTGAAAGTTATAGAAAAGCTCTGGTAGAGCCGGCTGAAAACGTAGGGGTTGTTGCTGCTCAATCAGTAGGAGAACCGGGAACCCAAATGACTTTAAGAACTTTTCACTTTGTAGGAGTTAAAGAACTTAACGTAACTTTAGGTCTTCCTAGGTTGATAGAAATATTTGATGCTAGAAGTAAGCCTACGACGCCTGCAATGATAATACCATTGGAGAAGAAATATGCTAAGGATAAGGATAAAGCTTACGAGATAGCTATAAAGCTTGAAGAATTATTGGTGGATGATGTAGTAGAGACTGCAAGCTTAGATGTAGTAAATAATGAAATAATTTTCGAGATAGACTTTTCCCTCTTAAAGAACAGAAATGTAAGTTTAGAAGAATTAAAAGAAACAATATCTTCTAAGATAAAATCGATCGATGTTAAGGTTTTGAGCTCTAAGAGAAAAACTGGGAAGATAACTGTCCATGTCATACCTAAGAAAGAACTTACTATTCAACAATTGAGCAAATTGAGGGAAAGAATACTCAAAATAAGACTTAAGGGCATTCCTAAGATAAGGAGGACTGTGATAAGGAAGGTTGAGACCAAAGAAGGGGATTATGAATATGTTATAGCTACTGAGGGTTCTAATTTAAAAGAAGTACTTAAAATAGAAGAAGTGGATAAAAGAAGAGTTTATACGAATGACATTTTTGAGGTATACGAAGTCTTAGGAATAGAGGCGGCCAGGAATGTTATAATAAGAGAAGCTATGCATGTACTTGAAGATCAGGGTCTTGATGTCAACATTAAGCATGTAATGCTCATAGCTGACGCTATGACTAGGACTGGAAAAATAAGACAAATAGGAAGGCATGGAATAGTAGGGGATAAAAGCAGCGTTTTAGCCAAGGCAGCCTTTGAATTAACCACCAAGCATTTATATGAAGAAGCAGCTAGGTCTGGTGTAGATACTCTTCTAGGTAATACTGAAAACGTGATCGTTGGACAGCCTATAAGGAGTGGTACTGCTCATATTAAAGTTTATTTAGACCTTTACAAACTTATAAGTCAGTCTCAAAATGGTTGAGTTGTCTAAAGAATTACCGTTACTATTTAAAACGGGAAGAGTAGTTTATGGCTACAAGGAAGTGATAAGTTCGTTATATCATTCTAAAATCTTAGGAGTGATAGTCGCCTCAAAAATACCTAAAGAAATATTTGAAAAAATAATCTATTATTGTAAACTCTCCAATGTGCCATACTATATATTTGAGGGAACGAGTAGGGAATTGGGAAAGCTATGTAATAAGCCTTTTGTAATAACTTCTATAGCTATAATAAACCAAGGAGAATCGAGCATTCTGGAAATTTTCAAGCATGGATGAAGAGATAAAGCTAAGCAATAGAGAGTTAGAGTTCATTAATTTGTTCGAGCTTATCTCTTCGGTAAAAGTAAAAGATTGCATAATCGATGATAGGTTTAATAGGGCACTATTCTTAGTAGAACCCTCACAAGTAGGTTTAGCTATAGGTAAAGGAGGAGAAAAAGTGAACGCTTTCAAGAAACTTTCTTCTCTATATGCTGAGGTTATACCTTATTATGAAGATCTTGAGAAAATGGTGAGAGGTTGCTTCATGCCCTTTGAAGTTAAAGAAGTGAAGGTAACAGAAAATGATAAAGGAGAAAAGACCGTGTTAGTTTATGTAGATCCTGCAAATAAAGCTAAGGTTATAGGAGTAGGAGGCAGAAACGTCGCCAAAGCGAAGATGATACTTAAAAGATATTTCGGCGTTAAAAATGTCGTTATTGTATAGCGTTATCTATATAAGCTTTTTTATTATATGATTTGACACATGGGTAAAAAATCACCCTTAGGTTTATTCGCAGCTCGTAAGCTAGTTAAGAAAAGACAGAAGTTTAGGTGGAGTAAAATAGATTATAAAAGGAGGATTTTAAAACTTAAAGAAAAATTTGATCCTTTGGAAGGAGCTCCGCAAGCTAGAGGAATAGTAATAGAGAAAGTAGGTGTAGAATCCAGGCAACCTAACTCTGCTGTAAGGAAATGCGTTCGCGTTCAACTTGTTAAAAATGGAAAACAAATCACAGCTTTCGTACCCAAAGACGGCGCTTTGAACATAATAAGCGAACATGATGA
>JBEPYP010000161.1:0-2973 GCA_041641355.1 Thermoproteota archaeon
CCTATAAATTCACCTTATCCCGTTACTATTGCAGGAGTTAAAGAAGTGTTCTTAGCGATAATAGATCCTCATGCTCCTCCAAATTCTGGTCTTTTCAGGCCTGTAAAGGTAGTAGCGCCTATAGGTACTGTATTCAACCCAGTAAGACCTTATCCCACTTCGACATTTTGGGAAGGCATGGCAGCAGCTACAGATCTTGTATGGAAAGCCTTGGCCCCTCATGTACCACATAGATTAACTGCAGGACATTTCTTATCAATAATCGCCACAATTGTAGGAGGTATTAGCGATAGAACAGGCGAACCTTTCGCCATCGTCGAGCCTCAGCCAGGAGGTTGGGGTGCAGGATATGATATGGATGGTACAAGCGGGCTAGTAGCTTCTGGTGACGGAGAAACTTATATAGCTTCTTCTGAAGTTTATGAAAAGAACTTCCCAATTCTCGTAGAGCGGTATATGTTAAACACAGAAGAAGGTGTTGGTCACGGTAAATATCGCGGAGGTTTCGGTGTTATAAGAGAATACCGCATACTGAATAGCCAAGCCTTAGTTACAATACAAGTAGGCAGGCACGACTTCCCTCCATGGGGAGTAAATAGAGGTCTTCCAGGGCCCGGAAATAAAGTTATAGTATTTAAGCAAGGTGAACAGCCTAGAGAAGTTAGAAGACTGACTGCCGAAATTTTCAAAAGAGGAGATTTATTGAGCATAAGAACTAGCGGTGGCGGAGGATGGGGAGACCCCTTGGAAAGAGATCCTAGGTCGGTGTTAGAGGATTATAAAAATGAACTCATCTCTTTGGACGTTGCAGAAAGAATCTATGGAGTGGTGATAGATCCTACAAAATTGGAGATAGATTGGGCAAGGACCAAAGCATTGAGAGAAAGGCTGGAGAAACAGAAAGCGAATAATTGATGAATTACGAGAATAGAATTAAACGTTTTCTTCATTTACTTAAAGATTCTGGTTCAGCAGGAGCTATAATAGCTCCTGGTCCAAATCTTTATTACTTAGCAGGTATTAGTCCATCAGCTACGCTTGAGAGATTATTTGTTTTGATAATATCTTCCAATGAAGAATCTACGTTGATTATTCCTAAACTTTACGAAAACGAACTAAGAGAATCTTGGATTGAAGACATCGTTGTTTGGAAGGACGGTGAAGATCCTTTTGAAATATTTAGAAAGTTTATTTTAGAACGATTTGAGGCAGGAGAGGAAATATTTGTGGACGATAATATTCCTGCTTCCCACTTAATTAAGGCGCTCGATGTATTAAGACAGTACGAATTAAAACCTTTGGGTCCTATAATTTCTAAGCTGAGGATAATTAAAGATGATGAAGAATTAGAAAATTTACGCAGAGCCGCTGATATCGTCGATAAAGTCTTCTACAGGATTATAAGCAGCGAAATCAAAGGCAAAAGTGAAAGAGATGTTTCTATACTAATAGAGAATTTGATAAAGGAGCTTGGGGCTGAGTTGGCATTTGAGCCAATAGTAGCTTCAGGAATGAATGGTGCAAACCCTCATCATAGATCATCTAATAAAAAAATACAAACAGGCGATGCCGTTATCCTTGATTATGGAGCGAAGTTCAATGGATATTGCTCAGATATAACGAGAACCATATTTGTAGGAGAACCATCAGCTGAGTTCAAAAAAGTATATGAAATCGTGAAAGAGGCACAGGAACGGGCTTATATGGTTGTGAAGGAAGGCATAATGGCTAAATACGTAGATCTAGAGGCTAGAAAGACTATAGAAAATTACGGATTCGGTGAATATTTCATTCACAGAACAGGTCATGGGCTGGGACTAGATATTCACGAAGAACCTTATATTGTTTCTTCTAACGAAACGGTTCTGAAAAATGGCATGGTATTCACAATAGAACCCGGTATTTATATTCCTAATAAGTTCGGTATAAGGATTGAAGACGATGTGGCACTAATAGAAGGGAAAGGAATTAGACTCACCAAAGCAGAAAGAGAGTTATTCGTAATATAAGTTTAAATTTTACTTGCTTGAATCGTTAGCAAATAACCAACACTTTACCATATGAGGTATACCTGTAGAATCTATTTTTACTTGTATTTCAGGCGGATCTTTACTTTTGCATATTTCCATCGCAAAAGGACATCTAGTATGAAACCTACATCCTGGAGGAGGCTTAGTGGCGCTCGGTATTTCACCTCTGGATTCTATTTGCTTAGGAATTAATTTTTCTTCTTCTTCCGATATAATCGGGATGGAGGAAAGTAACATTTGGGTGTATGGATGCATTGGATTTGTGAAGAACTCATCAGTTGAAGCATATTCATATATTTTGCCCAAATACATGATGGCTACTCTTCTAGAGATATTTCTTACGACGCCTAAGTCATGAGTTATTAACAAATATGAAACGCCCAAATCTTCTTGAATGCTAGAAAGTGTTTTCAGAACCCTACTTTGCGCTGAAACATCTAATGCCGATGTGGGTTCATCTAAAACTATGAAGGAAGGTTTGGATGCAAGAGCTCTTGCTATTGCGACCATTTGTTTCTCTCCGCCGCCTAGTTCTGTGGGTCTCTTGAACATATAATCTTCGGTAAGCCCAACATAATTCAAAAGCTCTAGTACACGCTTTAGTCTTTCCCATTTGGTGTAGTTATAATGTATTTTTATTGGCTCTTCTATAATCTCTTTGATTGTTCTTTTAGGGTTTAGAGATGTTCCAGGGTCTTGAAAAACTATTTGTATTTCTTTCTTTATATTTTTAGGTCTTCTTTCTATAGGAAGAGTTATATCCATGTCTTTAAACAAAATAGAACCTTCATTAGGAGTATGAAAACCCATTATAAGATGTCCTGTTGTTGTTTTACCTGAACCGGATTCTCCTACCAAGGCTAGTGTCTCTCCTTTAAATACTGAGAAAGTAACATCATCTACCGCTCTAACTATACCTTCCTTAGTAGTAAAGTATTTCTTG
>JBEPYP010000162.1:0-2941 GCA_041641355.1 Thermoproteota archaeon
TGGGATCTATCGTATTCTTCTTCGCTAGGATTCGAAGGATCCTTTACATCTTCAGGAAGCGATATCTTGACTTTCAACCCATAGCTCTCCAGTTCTTTGTCAAGTAGATTGATCACGTAAAGGTATTTTTTACCTATATTTTTCTTCAACTCATATCCTGAGGTCCCTGGAACGCTTTTTCTTTGAATCAATAATAAAAGCATCGCTTTCTTCATCTTCTCGAACAATGTGGCTTTCCTTTTTTCTACTCTTCTGCTCATGGTTTTATCGTAAATACCAAGGAACTACTCTCTTTAGCTTTGCCCTTCCTTATTATCATTTCCTCTCCCTTATCTTCTATCGAGAATTTACCTGAGGATATCAAATAAGATAGCAAATAGAGGAATTCTACTTTGGAATTACGCTCCATTTTATCTGTAAGGCTCCTTAATTCTATAGGAGTATTGTTCTCTAAATAGTTTTCCAATTCGGCCAATTTCTCGGCTATTTTCTTTTCTCTTAATTTCAAATCTTCTTTTTTAATTTCCAATAAAGAGAAGCTTTTTTCTTCTTCAACCCTAATTCTTTTCTTAATAGACAGCCAGTATTCATAGGCATTGAGTAATGTTTCTTCATTTATGAAGTTTGTAGATAAAACGGGATGAAAAGTCAAAGAAAGCATGTTGGATAATTCAACTATGTTCATTTGCTTTAGTTTGTTGATGATGTCCTCAGAGGACAAATAAAACTTGCTAGACATGTAATTTAACTCTTTGGTTTGAATTCCTAGGACATTAGAAATGCGTTCTAAAGCTTCAACATCGAGTAATAATTCTTCTATCTTCCTAAGTTTGGGGAACAACGAATCTAATTTCTCTATTAGGCTTTTAACGTCGATTTTGAAAGGATCAATCTTTCTTTGTATTATGGCATTTGTCATTTCTATTATTTCTTGAATTTCTTTGACGGAGTCCACAGATAAAGTAGAAACTAAACCCTATAAGATTTAACAATCGATATAGGTTAATTTCAACTGAATTTCATCGTGAAATCTTAAGCTCCTTCACGTACCAAATACTACCATGCTTAGTATCTTCGACTTCGACGCCAATTCTTCTCAAATTCTCTCTTATCTCATCGGCTTTCTTGAAATCTCCTTTCTTTCTTAACTCTGTCCTTTCTTTTATCATATTCTCGATCAAATTCTTAAATCCTTCTTCTAATTCTACCTTGACTTCTTTGTCGTAGAGAGAACCAAATATTATCCTTCCAAGAGGGTCTAAAAGCTGGGAGATTTTTTCAGCGTACTCTTTGTTCAAGAGGCCGTTTGAATCTACGTAAGAAATTATACTCCTAGCCATTTCATCCAAATATTTAATTGCTAAAGGGGTGTTCAAATCATCGTTCATAGCCTCAACGAATTTGATGAAATCTTCATGGCATTTTTCGAGCAACTCCTTTTCTTTGTTTTCTTCTTTATCGATCTCAAGAGATCTCATCAGCAACTGAGCCGCTTTAGTTATCCTATCAGCTATTATTCTCGCTTCCTCTATTCCTTTCTCATCGAATAAAAGCTGCTTTCTATAATGAGTCATCAAAAGATATAGTCTAAGGGCTTTAGCGCCATATTTCTTTATTGCATCCCTTAGATAAATCAAGCGTTTATAACTCTTGGACATTTTCTCTCCTCCTAATAAGACATGCTTGGTATGTAGCCAGTACTTTACGAATTGCTTTCCAGTAGCAGCTTCGCTTTGAGCTATCTCGTTCTCATGATGGGGAAATATATTATCCTCCCCTCCAGTATGAATATCGAAACTTTCTCCCAGATATTTCATCGACATGGCTGAACATTCTATATGCCATCCTGGTCTTCCTCTACCCCAAGGCGAATACCAATAAGGCTCATTAGGTTTTGTAATCTTCCATAACGCAAAATCGCCTACATATTCTTTGTCGTATTCATCTTTAGTTACCCTTCCGCTAGCCCCTGCTATTAACTCAGTAACCTTTATACCTGAAAGCTTACCGTAGTCCTTAAATTTCATTATACTGAAATAAACACCATCTTCAGCTTTGTAAGCATATCCTTTCTCTATTAGCTTCTCTATTAGTTCTATCATTTCTTGAATGTGTTGCGTTGCCAAAGGATGAACATCAGCTCTTTCAATTCCTAAGCTCTCTCTATCTTCGAAATATGCCTTCGTGTATTTCTCTATCAGTTGTTGATAACTAATCTTCTCCTCTTCCAGTCTTTTCAATATTTTCTCGTCTATAGAGATATCAGTTATGTTAGAAACGTGGAATACCTCGTAGCCTAGGAATTTAAGATACCTTATTAAGACATCCCAAACAGTATACGTCCTTGCGTGGCCTATGTGCATGTAGTCATTAACTGTCAACCCACAAGTGTATATTCTTACCTTATTTGGTTCTAAAGGTTCAAACTTTTCAACGGTCTTCTTCAAAGTATTGTATAACTTTAGCTCTGACTTGAGTTCAGCGATGTTTACAGGAATGACCACCTTTCATCTCTTATCATCATCTCATAAACACTCTATCTTAAAAATTTTGCTAATAGTTTCATTCAATGAGACATCAATCTGTGTAATAAAATCTCCTATATGTTTTGATTCCTTCTATTAAAAAAACTATTCCGGAAGAGAGTAAAAGTAAATTTACTATGAGCAGGATTAAATTTATGCTAGAAGAAAGGGCTATGAATAAAAAATAAAGAGAAATTGTGAGATAAAATCCTGCGAACATGAAAAATCTAGGAATTAGGAATGAGCCTAATTTGAGCAAGTCCTTTACCACCTCAGGCTTTACCTCTTTGACTAATATATATCTGCCCATTTCTTCCTTAGCCAACCCCATTCCTTCCAGTTTTTTTAAATGATATTCCGCCAACGAAGGAGATTTGAGCTTTAAAGCCTTTTGAACTTCTCTAACACCTACTTCT
>JBEPYP010000163.1:0-2936 GCA_041641355.1 Thermoproteota archaeon
AGGAATTCCTACATATCTTATATTTCTTTTATTTTGCTTCTCTAATACTACCGTAGGGGCATACCTAACATCATATTCCTTTGCTTTCTCTGAATTTATTTTATGATATTCAACTTTGACTTTATCGACGTTTTTAGCTATCAAATCCAAAATAACTTTTAGGTCTTCGCAGTAATGGCAAAATCTAGGATCATCTAGGAATGTGACGAGCTTTACCTCTTCTTTGAGATCTGCTAGCTGCTTAACAACATATTCTCTTATTTCTTCAAGTTCCTCTTCACTCAAATGCGTCCCTTCATGTTCATGTGTCCCTTCATGTTCCTCTTCCATACAGAAACCTTATTCTTTCAACTATATATTCCTTCAACAGTAATATCGGTTGAAACGGACGAGTAAAAGTTTTGAATTGATATCATATTAAAGAAGTTAAGAAGTGAGCTAGAACAAGACCGAGAATTAACAATAATCCAAATTGTCTATTGAGCCAAAATGCTAGAGCAACATACCATACATCCTTCCTGTTCTGTCTATAGAACTTTATGAAAATATACAAGGAAGTTATTGAGAAGAGGACCAAAAGCGTTGTATATGGAAGAATACCTAAGATAGCTAGGAATATTACAGAAAGGTATGCTGATATCGCTATTGCAATCGATACCTTCTTAGCAATATTTAAACCCAATATGACAGGTAAAGTTTTAACGTTTTTTGCTTTGTCGCTATCTAGTTTATCTATGTGCTTTCCGAATAATATTAGCATGACCATTAGAGCGTAGGGTACTGAAGCTAAAAATATCTTGTGATTTAAGTTACCTGTTAAAACGAAATAGGTGCCGCCAACCATTAAGGGACCCCAAACTATGAAGGTGGATATTTCTCCTAATCCGTAATATTTCAATTTAGCCTCTTCTTGATAGAAGTAACCAAATAACACTCCTAGAGCAAAGAACAAGATAACCAAAGGTCCCCTAATTAGAGCCAAATAAATTGCAATCAAAAAGGCTAGTAAGAAATGAATTATTATAATCCTTTTAAGTGTTTCTATGCTATACAAATTATCCAAGACAGGATGCAACAAATATTTCACTCTAAAATAATCTTTAGTATCCAATCCATTTTTGTAATCGTAATAATCATTCATTAAATCAGCTCCACTGTGCATCAATAATAATCCTATAAGACAAAGTATGAAGTAAAGAAGATTGAAACTTCCATCCAATAAAGCTAGTAGGCCAGCTATTAAAACCGATATTACCGTGATTATGTCTATCACAGCTCTACTGGCGGCCAAATATTTAGACACGGGATCCAGTTCCTCGATTTTATCTGTTATCTGGCCTTTCCAAACTATGCTATACCATCTTTTGATTATCTTTCGCATTAATTAAATAAAGATGAGAGGGATAATAATCATTTGATGAGCGAAGCGCTGTACATGAAGGATAGTTACTTAAGAGAGTTCGATGGAAAAGTAATAAACGTCGAAGAGAACTATGTCGAGTTAGATAAAACTGCATTTCATCCTAGTAGCGGAGGAGTAGCTCATGATGTTGGAAAGCTTTTCACAAAGGAAAAAGTTTACATGGTGAATTCAGTGGTTAAGAAAGATTCAAGAATACTCCATTTAGTGAACGAAAAGGGATTAAAGGTAGGGGATGAAGTCCATGGAGTAATAGATTGGGATAGAAGATATAGGCTTATGAGGATGCATACAGCCGCGCATTTGTTGAGTTCTCTTTTCTTCAATAAACTAGGAGCCAAGATAACAGGGAATCAAATAGATGCTGATAAATCAAGGATAGATTTTAGTCTTGAGACTTTCGATAGAGCATTGATAGAATCGGTTGTTGAAGAAGCTAATAGGTTGATAGAAAAAGATGCAAAGGTTAAGGTATATTTCCTTAAAAGGGAAGAGGCCTTGAAAATACCTGGGTTGGTTAAGTTAGCTGAAGCCCATCCTCCTGATTTAGAGATATTAAGGATAGTGGAAATAGAAGGAATAGATATACAGGCAGATGGAGGTCCTCATGTAGCTAGTATAAAGGAAATAGGTAAGATCATACTGCTCAAAATGGAGAATAAAGGTAAGAATAACAGGAGGATTTACTATACAGTAACTTAGCCTATAATCTTAAAAGCCGCTTGCAATCTTATTTTTGTTTTATTGGCTTCAAATACATCTAAAACTATTTTTTACGATTTTGGTTAAAACAGAAAGATTATTCTTAAAACTCTAGTTTCTTAAATAAGTCAAATCAATAATTCTTCATCTATTTCTCTCCAGGTTGCTATATCTCTGAACACAAGAGCACTGGGTCTTAGATATCTTTTCTTAGTTTCATAATCTACGTAAACAAGCCCAAATCTTGGTTTGAATCCTTGAGCCCATTCATAATTATCTGTCAAAGCCCAATGTAAATAGCCTCTTACATCGATTCCTTCTTTTATAGCTTTTGTGGCTTGGAATAGATGAGAGACTAGAAATCTAGGTCTTAGGGAATCTTCTGAATCAGCAATCCCGTTTTCAGTTATTATAATGGGGAGTTTGTATCTATTCCATGCCTCTTTTAAAGCCTTGTAAAGACCTTCAGGATATATTTCCCAGCCTAAGTTGTTACATCTTCTACCTTCTAGAGATAATCCATTAGGGCTGCAAAAGAAACCATAATTTTCTACAGGCTTGAAGCCTATGCGACCTTCAGCAGGCATTACCACTATTCGGCTATAATAATTTAAACCTAACCAATCTAGATGACCTTTCATATCTTCTCTTTCTCCGATCATGAAAGAATTACCTTTTGTTATTAAATCCAAAAAATCAAGGAGTATAGCATTGGATGTTTCAGCTACGCTTAAGTATGGTTCTTCGCTTTTTAGAGGTTCTGCAATATTGAACACGTATGTAATACCCACGGGCTTCTTTGATATGGCTTTAA
>JBEPYP010000164.1:0-2929 GCA_041641355.1 Thermoproteota archaeon
GGAAAGAGACTCTAGTATTTTATTCGCCCTTTTTATATTGTTGAAGGCTGCGCATATATAGGAAATCAAACATTCTCTTTTAGATTGATGTAATAACCTTAGTCCGTAATACTTTTCACAGATTTCTTTGATTGACCTTTCTTCGCAAATTTTCTCTATTATAAGTTCATAATCTTGGTTAAGACCTAGAAATTCGTATAGGGTTTCATTGTCGATGCTACCTTCTATCTTATAAACAATCCTATCTCCCATTTTCTTCAAAGCTACTAGACTATTATAGCAAATACCTAACCAGTAATCTCCTAGTTTGTGCCATCTAAAAATCTGGCCCGATGAGAAAGTATGATCCAAATCGAAGGAAGATTTAAGCCTAATCTCTCCTTTTTTCACACTAAATTTTATTAGGCACATAAGAAATAAAGCAATTTGTAAATAAGCAAGATGGGGCAACGCCTGCTGAGTAATAAAGTAGCTAGACTGCTTCTTATCTCCATAATTTCGAATTTAATAATGACTGTGCTAGGGGTGATTATCGCATTGAGAACTAATAGCAGCGGACTATTAGCCGATGCTATGGATTCCTTAGCTGATGTGTTGATAAGCACCATCGTATTCACAGGTTTTTTCATATCCTTAAGAAAAACTGATGAGAAAGTTGATCGTTTCAAACTTGAAGTACTAATTGCCTTCACCGTAGCAATTTTGACAATAATTTTGGCTGCATACTTAGTTTACCATTCATATATACAATTATTATCTCAACACACCCTTAGAGAAGTAGAGTTGGGATTTTTCGTCGCTTTGTCTTTCGGCTTCGTATCACTAGTAATAACTTTTTACAAGTACACTTACGCAAAAAAATACGAATTACTTTCGCTTAAAGCTGATGCAATCAACTCGGTGAAAGACACATCAAGCTCTTTTATTGCAGCGGCAGGAGTTCTACTTTCCAGCACGTATTCGCCTATTTTCGATATAGGAGCAGCTCTGATAATAGCTGGCTTTATAGCATCGGCCAGTATACCTGTGATTAGGGAGAGTGCATTAATTTTAATAGATGTTTACAAAGATCCTTTGCTTAAAGGCAAACTAGAAGAGTTTATTAAAGAAATACCTTATATAACTAAAATATTATCTGTTAATTTTAGAAGATTAGGATATAAAGTGGCTATAGAAGTTGAAGTTGAAGTTGATAAAGATATTACAGTAGAAGAGTTTCATGAATATACTAAATTAATCGAAAATAAAATAAAACAAAAATTTATTAATGTTGCTAAAGTTTTAATAACTATAAAATCAATAAGTTAATATTTTAAAAATTATCTTTAAAGAAAAATGTAGATAAAGTTTAAAAGCTTGTAGAAGAATAATTTCTATATGCAGAATAAGTATGTTTACACATTCGAGGAAGCTGATCATGAAAATAAGAAAATATTCGGCGGTAAAGGTTCAAGCCTAATATTAATGACCAAATTAGGCTTTAGAGTACCCGCAGGCTTCATAATTCCTACGACTGTATGTAAGGAGTATTATAAAAACGGTAGAAAATTACCAGAGGGTCTTATCGAACAAATTAAAGAAGGGATGAAATACATCGAGGACAAAATGGGTAAGAGATTCGGAGACCCTTCAAATCCTTTGCTAGTATCTGTAAGATCCGGAGCTGCCATTTCCATGCCAGGAATGATGGATACGGTTTTGAATCTTGGAATCACTTCAGAGACGCTTAAAGGATTAATCAAATTATATTCTGAAAGATTTGCCTATGATACTTATAGGAGATTTCTCAATATGTTTGGTAAAATAGTTTTGAAAATCGATGAAAAACTTTTCTCTGAAAAGCTCGAAGAATATAAGAATAAATTGGGGATTAAGTATGACAGTGAACTTACAGTAGAAGTGCTTAAAGAACTTAGTTATGAATATAGAAATATTATAATCAGGGAACTTAAAAAAACTGCCAACCTAAGTGAAGAAGAAGTTTTGAAAATACTCGAGGATCCTTGGAAACAACTCGAGCTTGCAATAGCAGCAGTTTTCGATTCATGGGAATCCCCTCGTGCTAGATATTACAGAGAAGTTAACAAAATAACCCCAGATATAGCTGATGGAACAGCAGTGAACGTTGTAGCAATGGTCTTCGGAAACATAAATGAGAAATCTGCTACAGGAGTACTATTCACGAGAAATCCTTCAAACGGAGAAAACGAGTTCTATGGAGAGTACCTCACATTAGCTCAGGGAGAAGACGTTGTTGCAGGAATAAGGACCCCTAGACCAATAAGAGAACTTAAGATCATGATGCCCGAAGTATACGAAGAACTCTACCATTATGCGAAGACTTTAGAAAGACATGAGAAAGAGGTCCAAGACATCGAATTCACGATAGAAGATGGAAAACTATACATGCTTCAAACAAGGAACGCTAAAATGAACAGCATAGCGTTGATAAAAACCGGAGTAGACATGTATAAGGAAAAAATCCTTAGCAAGGATGAGTTAATAATGAGGATTAAGCCCAAAGACATCTTACAACTACTATATCCTAGGATAGATAAAGAAAGAGTCAAAGAAAAACCTATAGCAAAGGGTCTTCCTTCTTCACCTGGAGCTGTTTCAGGTAAAGTTGTATTCAGTGCAGATGATGCCGTAGAATGGGCTAAAAGAGGAGAAAAGGTGATATTAGTAAGGGAGGAAACAAAGCCTGATGATGTCCATGGATTCTACGCTTCTGTAGGGATATTAACTGCCAGAGGAGGGATGACTAGTCATGCGGCTGTGGTGGCAAGATCTATAGGTAAACCTTGTGTAGTAGGATGTGAAGAAATAAAGATAAACTATGAAGGAAAATTCTTTGAAGCTTCGGGAATAATAGTGAAAGAAGGAGATGTAATAACCATCGATGGTTTAGAAGGAGAAGTCTATTTAG
>JBEPYP010000165.1:0-2927 GCA_041641355.1 Thermoproteota archaeon
TCGACGAGCTGACTGAATACATTGTTAAAGCGGCAGCGTTTGAGGATCAGGTTTTTGCCTTTTCTCAGGAATTAACTGAGGCTGTTTCTAAATCTTTAAATCAATGCGTGCTTGTCAGTACTTTACCATCAAGCGCCCCATATGGAGAAAGAGGAGAAAAAGTTCTGAATCAACTTCAAAGGATTTTTGGAAGAATGCAAGTAATTTATACTCCTGTCGAAGGTGAAGAAATTTATGAGATTATAAGAAAGCGGTTGTTCGAAGACCTAGGAAGCGTAAGAGAGCATGAAATAGTGGCATCTGAATATTTCAACCTTTATCAACAACTTAGAGACGAAGTTCCTCCTGAAGTACGTGAGATTAGGTATAAGGAGAAAATGAAGAAATCTTATCCATTCCATCCGGAAACGATCGATATCCTTTTTGAAAGATGGGGGGCGATACCTACTTTCCAAAGAACTAGGGGTGTTTTAAGACTCTTAGCAGAAGTCGTTTCCGACCTTTTCAACAAACAGGATCCATCACCCCTCATACAACCGGCAAACATAAACCTCGTTAATCAACGTATAAGAAGGATGTTTATTGAGCATATAGGTGAAGTTTTCGAATCTGTTTTAGCTTCAGATATAGTTGGTGATGCTGCAAGAACGGTAAAGATTGATAGACAAATTGGAAGTGAATATGCAAAATATAAAATTGCAACCGGATTAGCTACTTGTATCTTTCTTTATTCCTTTCCTGCAACAGAACGAAGAGGAATAACTATCCAAAGACTAAGAGTAGCATTCTTAAGAGAGGGGATACCTCCAGCTATTATCGGAGATGCGCTTAAAAGACTTGAAGATATAGATGGACCACTTTACCTCCATTTAGATAAAGGCCTTTACTATTTCAGCAGTCAAGTTGGTCTTAATAGGCTCATCATAGACAAAGAAGAATCGATAAGGGAGGAAGAGATCGAAGAAGAGATAAAAAAGAGGATAGAAAAGATTGCTGGCAAAGATTTTGATGTTTTTATATGGCCTAAATCTAATAGCGAGATCCCAGATAGTAAGAAGTTGAAGTTGGTAATTTTATCGCTTGAATATCTGGCTAATAAACCTGAAACGAAGGCATTTATTGAAGATGTTCTGACAAACTACTCAAGTAGCTACAGGATATATAAAAACACTTTAATATTTTTAATTTGCGATCCTAATGAATACGAGGGACTTAAAGGAAATATACGTCGTTTTCTTGCCCTGAAAATGATAACTAGCGATAAAGAAATTTTGAAGACACTCACGGAAGCAGACAAGGAAAAGGCATTCCAGAAATTAGAAGAGGTAGATTCAACTAGTTGGTTCAAGCTAATCTCTTCCTATCGATACTTAGCTAAAGCATCTAAGGATGGGATAAAAGAATTTGATCTTGGGATTCCAACTATTGACAAGAAACTAAGTCTTACAGGGAGAGTAAAAGACTATCTTAAAAAGCAGGAACTACTATTAGATGAGCTTTCACCAAAAGCACTAATTGAGAAGACATTCTCAAAAGATGATGAACGTAAGAATGTAGTTGATATTTGGGATTCTTTCCTAACAATTCCAGAATTGCCTATGTTGGAGAACGAAAACGTACTTAAAGGAACTCTCATTAAAGGGGTAAATGATGGAGTCTTCGGTATTTTAATGAATGATAAGATTTGGTATCAAGAAACTATTCAAGCAGTAGAATTAAAAGAGGATGTTTTTGTAGTAAGGAAAGAAATTATCCAAGAAAAGAAAGAAACAGTTTCTCCAATTGAAGTACCCACAACGCCCACCCCGCCCACTCCTCCAACGGAGGTTCCAAGGGAGTTTATACGGAAAATTACAATTAGAGCTGAGGTTCCTTGGGACAAACTTTCTGATATTATAAGAGGAGTATTTGGACCTTTGCGTCAAGAACGTGCAGATATTTCTGTGGAAATAAAAATAGATGCAAAATCCGAAAAAGGGATTAGGAAAGAAACCATCGAAAAAATAAATGAGACATTGAAGCAAATCAACGCGCGTATACTACCAGAAAAAGAAGAATAGTACTGTATTCTTAATTTAGTTGTTTATCATTGCATTTATTTAACAGCCAACCCATTTCCAAGGATTATCTTCGTGTTCATGTTTTCGAGTATTGCCTTTTAAGTTATGAGCTGTGTAGAACTTAAGCTGACTTCTGAAACAAAATACTTATAATCATTGAACATCAAATTTTTCAACGTAAATTTGGAAGCTATATCGTGGAAAAGATCGCTTTATTTCTCGTAGTTTTAATTTCATTATTGCTATTCGCAAATGCTCCTTCCTTTGAAATAGATGTGAAAGCCAATGTAATAAGAGTAATAGATGGGGATACTTTCAAAGCCTTCCCTGTAGGAACTGTTAGATTGGCAGACATCAACGCACCTGAACTAAACGAGGCTGGAGGTGTTGAGGCTAAACAAGCCCTTCATGATCTGGTATTCGAAAAAACAGTTTATTTGGATGTCGATGATGTTTACATAACTGATAGATATGATCGAATAGTAGCAGTGGTGTATGTGAGGATTAATTCCACTCACTTGCTCAACGTCAATAAATGGTTGGTAGAGAACAATTATGTCAGAATTGTGGATTTCGAAAACGAATTCGATCCAAAAAGCTGGCAGCTTTATGCGTATTATCCTGAATGGCATGAACATGGTACTTTCACTGAAACAGTTAAGGTAACGCAAACATTCACCACTACTGTAAGAGAATACGTTCGCGGAACTCAGGATTACATGATCATAGCTTTGGCGATTCTGCTAGGTTTATTTTTGATAACTTATGCGGTAAAGAAAAGATCGAGGTGAATAAGCTATTTATCATGATCAAGGATTAAGGTAAGAGGCTATATTTTAGCAATGGTCCAAGATCTTTTATTCTTCC
>JBEPYP010000166.1:0-2922 GCA_041641355.1 Thermoproteota archaeon
GAGGAAAAGAGGACTCTTAAATGCAATGAATGTGGTCATCGAGTTAAAACTAAAGTTAGCGCTCATTACATACTAAAAAGCTAAGGTTTATTCATTTTGCTTAACATATACAAATATTAATTCTAGATTATGTGAATAGTATATAATGGATTTACTGGTAAAAGAGAGGTCTAAGGACTCGATAACGTTAGTCTTTAGAGGTATCGATATAGCATTTTTGAATTTATTGAGCTATGAACTCCTTAGTGATCCTCGTGTGCTTAATGCATATGCCAAAAAACCGCATCCTTTGCTCGAGGATGTCGAATTCTATGTTTTAGTTAAAGAAAATACAAGCGTAGAAGAGTTGTTGAAGGAAAAGATAAACATGATAAAGGGTAGCTTTTTGGTTCTCAAAGAAAAGTTCGAAAAAGAGCTTGAGGAGTTTCATAAAAATAGAAGCTAGGATAGTTTTCATCTCTTTAAATGAACACAAAGAGCATCTTTTCTCTACTATGATAGTATATAGAGCAGGTTACATTGAAGACTTAGAGTTCAATGAGTTATCAAATCCTGATGAAATATTAGAACTGATCAGAAAATCCAGGCATTGGCCTCAGATAAGATACGTGGTGATCCGTTCTGAAAAAATATTATTTAATGAAGAGAATTTGAGGAATTTCTCAAAACCTTTGATTCTTCTAGGTGATGGATTTAAGCTATACAATATGAGTGAAGAAGATTTCAAGATACTTCTAGCTAGAGGTTTCATAGATGATGGTTTAAATATAACTAGGATGATATCTAACCTAATCAAGGTGTTAAGATGATCAAGTTCTGCCCTAATTGCGGTAATTTATTAAGACCTGATAAGGAAGAAAGAAATAAACTAATTTGTAGAGTCTGTGGTTATTTAGAAGTTACAAAGACGGAAATTAACTTTGAAGTCAAACTATCTAATAAACAGAAAAGGACTAAAGAAATAATAATCGATGAAGGCAGTAAAATCCATAGCTTACCTACAGCTGAAGTTTCATGTCCAAAATGCGGCAATGAGCTAGCATACTGGTGGTTGGTGCAAACCAGAAGGGCGGATGAACCTCCTACCACTTTTTATCGTTGTACTAAATGCAACTACACTTGGAGAGACTATAGGTAAATTTTTATGAGATTTATTAATTAATAATTTGAAGTTTATGTTGAAACTAGAATTTGAAGACGCTAAGAATTGGCTTGCTCTTCTAGATGCAATTAGGGATATAGTAGAAGAAGCGGTTTTCGTTGCAACCCAAGATGGCTTATCCTTAAGAGCGATGGATAGCGCTAGGGTAGCTATGGTAGATCTAAAACTTCCAGTAGTTTACTTTTCTGATTTTCAAGTTGAGGGCGAAAAAGTGAACTTTGCCATATCCGTTGCTGATATGGTGAAAACCCTTAGAGGTATTAAGAAAGGATATAGGCTAATAATAGAATTAAGCGAAGAAAACACTCTTAGGCTTAACTTGATAGGTAAAGGAAGGTATGTTTTCGAATTCCCCCTTTTAGACATATCTCCTGAATCTATCCCTGCTTTGAAGCTGAATTTCGAAGTATTGCTTAAGATAGAAACTGATGTTCTAGGCAATGCGATAAAAAATCTAGAAAAGTTCAGCGATTACGTTGTTTTCAAAGCAACGAGCGATAAGCTAATATTGGGAGGCAAAAGCGAGAAAGGGAAGGCTACAACTGAATTCTTGAGGGATGAATTAATCGCTCTAGAGGTTACAAAGGAAAGTACCTCAAGCTATTCTACTGAATATTTGCTAAACATACTAGGCAAGAGCGAGTTATCTGAGGTTACTACTCTTGAATTTGGAACAAGGATGCCGCTTAAGGCTACTTATCAGCTAACTGGAGAGGGCGAGGTCTCCTTTTATTTAGCTCCTAGAACCGAAATCGAATGAGTATAGATGTACAAGAACTCTCTAAATACCCTTTTTTAGATTCGCTTAAGGACTTTTTGAAACTATCTAATTTCAGTTTAGAAGAAATTCTTTCAAGTAAAGAAAATAACGTATTAAAAGCCGCAGTAGAGAGATTGAAGTCTTTAAATTCAAATAAATATCAAACATTCTCGGATCCTGAACTAAACATAAAGAGTTTTTTAGTATCGCTCTACTTAGCTTCTCAGTTAGGTAGCATCTATATTGAGAAATTAGCTGAGAGAGAATCCAAAAGATTAAGCGCTGAATTGGGTAAAGAAAATGATCAAAAAATTTTAGAAATTGCTAGAATATTGATTTCTAATAAAATAAGTTTTAAAGAAGTAAGAAATAAAAAAACATTTTTCTATATAACTATCGATATTAAAAGTTATTTAAAGTACGCAGCTTATTTGGGAGGTTATGATTGGGCTTTAGCCTTTCACGAGGTAAACAAAGGTGAGGTATTTCTAACCCCAAAGGAAATCAAGAGATTGATCGAAGAAGCTTACAGACAATGGATAATAATAAAATGCAATGAGTTGAGAGGCCTTTATATACCTGAGGTGGAGAAAGTCATAGAAGAAATTTATAAAGAACTACCTCCTCCTAAGAGGATCAGAGAAGAAAGAATCGAATACGCTGGTATAGATCCTCCTTGCATGCGCATATTAATCTCTGAGCTCAAAAGCGGTAAGAAGCTAACTCACATGGAGAATTTCGCTTTAGCTACTTATCTAAGAGCAATAGGTTACTCTGTGGAAGAAGCTCTTGAACTGTTCAAAAACCTCCCAGACTTTAAAGAGGAAATAGCGAGGTATCAAATAGAACACATATATGGATTTCGAGGGGGAAGAAAGGTCTATTCTGTCCCTAGCTGCATAACGCTCAGAGCAGCAAACATATGCTTCCCAGAATCTCCTGGTTGTGATGGAATAAAACATCCTTTGCAATTCATTAAAAAAATGAAGAATGTTAGAAA
>JBEPYP010000167.1:0-2913 GCA_041641355.1 Thermoproteota archaeon
CCTGGTACAGGTAAGGCTATGAATATTAAAGATAAAGAGAAAATTCCAATTCCTAAGGTTATTTTTGTAACTTTGCTTAATACCACATCAGTTGGTAATTGTTGCATTTTTAAGATTCTTATTTTTCTAACTTTTAACTTTTACTATTATTTTTACTTCATTAGAATACTTAAGCTCATAGAGAGCCTCGTTAACAGCTTCAAACCGGAAGTATTTCTTCCTTATACTATCAAAGTTCATACTCATAGATTCCGAAATTATTTTTCTTATTTCTTTTAGGTTTGGGATACCGCAATTTATTATCCTTTTATTCTCTAGGAAAACAGGGAGCTTTATGCTAGCTGATCCTAACAATACTAGCTTCCCGTCCTTTTTCAAACTCTTTAAAGCATTTTCTATGATTTCAGAAGAACTGTATGTTACTATTGCTAGATCGAATTTGCTTTTGCTCATGTTCTTTAAATCAAATATCTCCTCTGAAGAATTTCCCCCTTTAATTTTCTTTTTAAATAGCTTAACGTCCAACTTTCTCTGTTTAGCAATTTCGTAAGCTAAACTAGCTCTTAAATCTTCACCTATTATCGCTATTTCCTCTTCCCAAGGAGAATTTAGGTAAGATAAACTCTTATGAGCAAATGCAAGATCGCAGATCAAAACTGTTGCTATATCTCTAACAGAATTTGGTATCCTTAACAAATACTCTGCCTTTACCTTTACATATTGGGAGAGACCTCCATCGGCGCTCTCTCCTGTGATTAATAAAGAATCGCAAAGCTCGTAGTTTTTTGAAAAACATTTATCGCAATATCCACATGAATCATAGATCAGTCCTAATCCGACTAGGTCATTGACCTTTATTTCCTTTACTGATGAACCTACTTCTTCTACAACTCCTAAAATTTCATGACCCGGTATTAAGGGAATCTTTCTAGGTATTCCGAAAATGGACCATTTGCCTTCTATTATATCTAGATCTATCTTGCATAAACCGCATTCTTCTACTCTAATCAATACTTCATTTTCATCTATCCGTGGTACTTTTATATCCTTTATTATGAGTGGTTTTTCTTCTATGCTTGAAGGGTTTACTAGAAAAGCAGCTTTCATTATGTATTTTAGATCGTTGTGTATTCAGATCAATTTTTTATGCGTTTTCATCATGCATCTATTCCATATTACTTTTATCCCATGTTTTGAAGCAAGATCGACCGCGTCTTTATCGTAAATTCCTTCTTGAAGCCATATGTAATTTATTCCTCCTCTCTCAATGGCTTCTTCGACTACTTTCTTTACTTCTTGGGATGGCCTGAAAACATCTACTATATCTATTTTGATTTCCTTAGGAATATCCTTTAAAGACTTATAGGATTTTTCTCCTATAACTACTTCGTGAAAAGGATTGACTGGTATGATCTTATAACCTTTGGTCTTCAAATATAATGGTACAAAATGAGCAGGCTTACCGCTTGTATTGGAAGCGCCCACGACTGCTATTGTTTTGGATTTTTCCAGTAACTCTTTTAATTCCTCCTCTTTAAATCCATCATCAGGTATTTCGCTCATGATTTAAGTTTGTATAAAGCCTGATTTATTCTTTTTAGGTTAGTAGAAAATTTTTAGTATCAGTATTTTTAATGAAAACTATGGCTATAACTATTTTAGATCTTCCTTTGATCGTTTCTGTAGCAGCGCTAGCTTTTGCTCTCTTCCAAATAATAACCTTGTTAAGGCATGATGCCGGTAGTAAGAGGATGCGAGAAATAGCCAATGCAGTAAAAATAGGCGCTTCTGCTTTCTTGCAAAAAGAGTATTTGGTGATAACACCGATAGGGATAGCTTTGACCATAGCTATTTACTTAATCGTAGGTGCAATACCTGCGTTAGGTTTTGTGGTAGGTGCTTTATTTTCAGCGTTAGCAGGATACATAGGGATGAGCATTACCGTTAGATCTAGTTCAAGAGTAGCCCAAATAGCTAATAAAGGAATTGGCCATGCTTTAAGTCTAGCTTTTAAAGGAGGTAGCGTCATGGGTTTCAGTGTAGCTGGTTTCGCTCTGTTGGGTCTTTCTTTGTTCTTTTATTTCTTCAAGTCAGAAATTCTTACGAATCCTTCCTTGATCGCTGGTTTAGGTTTTGGTGCTAGTCTAATAGCACTTTTCATGAGAGTAGGAGGAGGGATTTATACCAAAGCAGCAGATTTAGGTGCGGATCTTGTAGGTAAAGTAGAAGTAGGAATACCTGAAGACGATCCTAGGAATCCTGCAGTGATAGCAGATAACGTTGGTGACAACGTAGGAGACTGCGCAGGTATGGGCTCGGATGTTTACGAATCTTATATCGTCATAGGAATCGCTTCAATAATTCTAGCCGTACTTCTGCTCAATCAACCCGATTTTCCTTTCAAAGGTGAAGTTTTAGCTTATTTACCTTTAATAATAGGTGCTGTCGGAATAATAGGTTCGATCATAGGTTCTTTCTTCGTTAATCCTAAATTAGGAAGTAAAATGGCTCCTATGAGAGTGTTAGATCTAGCATTTATAGTATCTGCCTTAACTGTGATATTACTCACATATTTCATCTCTTTCTTTATATTGCCTCCAAACATAGCATCAAGTGTTTTAATAGCCACAATAGTAGGAGTAATAGTAGTAGTAGCTATAGAAAAGATAGTCGATTACTACACATCTTATAACTATTCTCCCACGAAATCTATAGCTGAAGCTTCGAAAATAAGCGCCGCTACGAATTTCCTAGAAGGGTTTTCTGTAGGCCTAAGTAGTACTGCTCCTTCAGCTTTAGTTCTTGTAGCAGCAATAATCGCAAGTTATTTAAGTGGGTATTATTTCACTGGAAATCATCTTTTCTCGGTTTACAATACTGCTATAGCTACGATGGCGATGCTTTCTTTGACAG
>JBEPYP010000168.1:0-2903 GCA_041641355.1 Thermoproteota archaeon
AAACCGTACCTCTCAGCTAAGAATTCGAAGAAAACAGCTGATATTAAATAGTTCGCTATATACCCCTCAATACTCAAACATTCAAGAGGAGTCCGAAGAGAAAGATTGAAGTTGTTATATGTTAACCCGATGTTCCTCCACAAAGGAGAATATCCTATAACAGCTAGATCACTAGCAAATACAGCCGTACCTTCTATTACCCAAATTTCATGCTTACTAAGATTAATTAAAGAGGCTTGAATTAGATGGAAAAGTTCATGAGCAAAAAGCGTGTGAAATTCAACAGGACTATACAATCGAAAAACCCTAGAATCTAAATATATTAACCCTAATCCGTTGGGATCTTTACCTGGATTGGTATAACCTGCTATAAATACCTCATTTGCATTGTAATTCTCGTTCAACTGAGCGACGAGGACCTCGGTTATATTGTTTCTATCTTGATCGTAAGGAGTTGCGTTGAAGAAAGATACCAGAACTGAATAGGTATTCTTAGCTATTTCACCCAAGAGATTCAGAGAATTTGAATCCAAGAAAAGAGAGCTTTCTGAAAGAATCCTGAATTTACCTTCAGAGACCAACCCGTAATCCCTTACAGCTATTGTTTTCTCTATGAAAGAACAAGGATCTGATGAGCTAGCTTGATATATCCTTAGGCTAGTGATAGCGTTAGATCCATAGCTTAGTTTTGAGCTTATTTCTTGCTGGTGTTTCCAATAATTATTTTGCGCACTATTGGTTTTTTCTAGATTTAAACCTAGATCATAGATAAGCCCACTAGAGCCGTTTATTATAAAAGAATGAATAAGCAAGAAGAGTAATACTGAAAAAAATAACTGCTTCATACATGACTATTAGACAATCTTCAATTTAAGCATTAAAAAATTAAAATTTTTAGAAAAGAATTTTTCTAAAAAAGAAATTATTTTGAACAATTGTTTATAATTATTTTTAAATATTAAGATAAATAACACTAAATATGCTAATTGATGAAACAATCTTAAACCAAATTTCATACCGGGAAGGAAATGAACAAAATATAAGATGTGAACTGAAAAGAAAACATGCTCCTGCTATTTATAAAATACTCAACAAGTTCGAACCGCAGGTGAACAAAACGGGTCTCATCAAACTTGTAGCTAGAGAAATCAATGAACTTATAATATCATATTTCTTATCCAAAGTAAAACTTATCTTGAATAAAGATTTTTTACTTAGCTTAGTCGAAAGGAAAATAAGACTAAAAAGCAGTCTACTTGATTCCTATAAGGAAATAAAATTAAGATTCGATGCGCTTTTAGATAGACCTTGTGAATATGGAGTTTTCGATGGACCTTTAGGAGGATTGTTGCCTAGAAAATGGAAATGCACAGGATGTCTAAGATGTTGGCAAGAATATCCAGAGATTGTGAAGATAAAGCTTAACAAAAGATACCTAGAAATGGAAAGAAGTTTGAAAAAATTCAACATAAAACTGACAGATTACTATGCAATATTGCATGAAGCTGAGACAGGAGAAGAATTAGTTAAAGGGATGGCTTATAAAGGCCCTTTTGCAGGCTCTTTTTGGGATGGAATTTGGCTAGATATGTCTGAGATAGTTAGACCTACAAGAGATGGAAAGGAAGGAAGAGAATACATATCAACTACAACTGATCTAGGTAGAAGAAAAGATCGATTTTATCCACATGGAATTCCTAACAAAATATTCAGCATCGCGCTGCCTATATTCTTTGATTATCAACCAGAACATATAACCAATGAAACGCATCAAATGGCAATAGCTAAGGCAGCAGAAGAAAGCGGTACTTTTGCTATTGTATCGATGAAATATTTTGAGAAACTTAATAGAATAAGTAAAAATCTAGTTCCTCTAATAAAGAAAGAAGATTACTTCAAAGAGAAAGCAAAAAAGGTTTTGGAGAAATCCAAAATAATTGAACTAGAATTCTCAGAAAAAATAAAAGAGATTCCAATACCTGATAGGTCTGAAAAAATCTTAATTGCAAGAATTGAAGTTAAAGGAGAAATCATTAACGAAGTATTAAAAGCTATAGAACAGGGGTTTGACATAATCCATATTTCATTCGACTTGGATGGTCGTGCATTTGACGATAAGAAGTTGAACGCAAAGATGGTGATTAGAGAAATCCACAAAGAATTGATTGAGAGGAAAATTAGAAATGAAATATCAATCATTGGAAGCAGATGTGCTGTGATGGCTGAACATGTAGTTAAAGCGATGATTTGTGGCTTAGATGCCGTGGGAATAGATATAGCTTTGCATGTAGCGCTTCAATCTGAGTTCAAAATGGAAAAGGAGGGTATTATAATACCCAGGAAAGTCGATGGCGAATGGGCTAAGCAAAGATTGATTAATCTCCTAGCAGCTTGGCATGAACAGATAATCGAAGCGTTAAGCGCTATGGGTAAGAGAGATGTTAGAAGATTGAGGGGTGATGTGGGAAGAGCTATATTCTATGAAGAAATTAGGAAAGAAGCATTTGAAGGTATAAGATGCCTTCATTGAAGCTTTTAGGCATAGTAAATCCTATTGCAATAGAAAAACACAAAGAAAAATTACAAAGAAACTTAGAGATATTACCTAACATCGGACTTAATTCAGAAATCGCGTTAGGAAACTATGGTTGGACTAAGGAATTGGTATTGGCAACTTTTTATGAAGCAAGTACAGGAAGAATACCTAAACACATCGAATACAGAATAGGCAACAGAGGAGATGGTTTTGATGCTCTAAATTTCGATTATAAGCGCGATTTCGATCAGAATCGTTTCTTAAAAGAATACGAAGAGATAAATTTATCTTTAGACTTAAATAGAAGGAATTACGGCGAATTCATAAAGATACCTGTTCCTTTCTATGGAGCAGGAATGTCCTTTGG
>JBEPYP010000169.1:0-672 GCA_041641355.1 Thermoproteota archaeon
CCCAAGTATTCCATATTCTTTGAATTCCTTAGTTTCAACTTCACTCGATTCACTTTCTCTTTTGCCTCTAAGTACAAGAGTACTGCCAAATTTATAACCTAATTTTCCTAAAGGAGATTCGGGGTCTGAAGTAAGTACATTTATTCTGAAGTCTCTGTTATTACCACTATCTGCTATGTACTGAGCTAATTTTTGAGCATCTATTAGAGGTATTAATGCTTTCCCACTTCCTGAATTCACCAAAAGGCACATAGGTCCATATTTCTGTCTGATTAAGGGTGCAGCTTCATACAGATCCCTTCCTGGGAATCCCGTATCGCTTCTATCTAATATTATCTTCCCTCTATCCATTTTAGCAATTTCGCTGCATGCAATGCTTAAAGCTCCTTTAGATCTGCCTTCTCCTGTAGGTACTATAACTCTAGAAGAAATGAGGTTATAGTAGAAGTTGGTAAGGTCCTCTTTGTTTAGTTCAAGAACGTTGTTTGCTATTTGGTTAAGATATCTTAACTCTGCAATGCTTTTAATCATAGAAGAATATATCTTTGTTTATAAATAATTTTAACTATGGTCTATGATGTAGCTATAGTAGGTTCTGGTCCTGGTGGCTATGTAGCCGCAATTAGGGCGGGACAATTGGGCAAGAAGGTCCTTTTAATCGAGAAAGATAAG
>JBEPYP010000169.1:682-2892 GCA_041641355.1 Thermoproteota archaeon
GATTCAAGAATGGAAAGAACAAGTTGTGGATAGGCTTAGAAAGGGGATTAAGTATTTGTTAGATTCATATTCTGTAGACATAGTATATGGCGGCGCTACTGTTTTGAGCGAAAGAGTGCTAGAAGTTGAAGGTAAAACTTTTGAGTTCAATAATTTAATAATAGCCACAGGTTCTTCGCCTCTTGACTTGCCTAACTTAAAGATAGATGGCAATCAAATTCTGGATTCAACTTCCGCTTTGGATTTAACAGAAATTCCTGAAGATCTCCTCGTTGTAGGCGGAGGGGCAATAGGATTAGAGCTCGGTTGCGCTTTTCAGAATTTCGGCAGTAATGTTTATGTAGTTGAAATAACAGATCAACTCCTGCCTGGCTTTGATAGAGAGGCTTCTGAAGCGATAAGGCGTAGCATGAGCAAGAGAGGGGCTAAAATCTTCTTGAATTCAAGGGTTGTTAGCGTTGAAAAAGGCGAAAAATTAAAGGTTAGCATTGATACAGGAACAAAAATTGAAGAAATAAAAGTGGATAAGATACTAGTTAGCGTAGGAAGGAAGCCTAACAATGAAAATATCAAAATAAAAGGGCTTCAAATAGATAAAAAGGGCTTTATCCAAGTAGACGAATTTCAAAGGACTAATATAAACAATGTTTATGCGATAGGAGATATAACAGGGCCTCCTTTCTTAGCTCATAGAGCATCGAAACAAGGTATAGTAGCTTCAGAAGTTATAAGCGGATTGAAAAGTGCCTTTGATTATAGAGCAATACCTTCTGCTTTCTTCACCGATCCAGAATTCCTATCAGTAGGCAAGACTCAAGAAGAAGCTTCTAAAAGTAAAGAAGTCATTATAGGTAAGTTTCCCTTCTTGGCTTTGGGAAGGGCTCTTTCCCAAGGTGCTGGAGAAGGGTTTGTTAAGGTCATTGCAGATAAGGAAACCAAAGCGATATTAGGCATACAAGCTGTTGGTGAAGGTGTTGCGGAGCTTAACGGTGAAGCAACATTGGCTATAGAGGCTTCTTTAACATTAGAAGATATTGGTTACGTAATGCATGTTCATCCTACTTTAAGCGAAGCTATAATGGAATCTGCTGAAAATGCTTTAAAGAAGGCTATACATATTTTGAACAAATGATCAAAGGTTATTTGTTAGATTTTGATTTCATGAAATACTTGGAAGCTCTTGAGCTTCAAAGGAAGTTGGTGGAACTAAGAAATAGAGCCTTGATACCAGATACTTTGATTTTGCTAGAACATGAGCATGTGGTAACGATAGGCAAGAGAGGTAAGGAGGAAGATATATTGGACAAAAGTTTGCCTTATTATTATGTTGAAAGAGGAGGCGAGTTAACTTATCATGGTCCTGGTCAGCTTGTAGGATATCCTATTTTTGATTTAAAGCATTTGAACATGGATGTTAAGCAGTTTGTTAACGGAATCGAGAGGGCTATATGCTATGCATTAAAGAAATTTAATATAGAATGTGATTCTACGCATGCTTTACCCGGTGTATGGACTAACAAATTAAAGATAGCATCGATAGGAATTGCCTTGAAGAACTTCGTAACCTTTCACGGTTTTGCCTTAAACGTGAATACAGATTTGTATTATTTCGCGAAGATAAAACCTTGCGGTCTAGAAGCTTCAGTTATGACATCGATGGAGAAGATTCTCGGAGAGAAAATAAACGTTGAAGAAGTTAAGAAAGCGGTTGTAGAAGGTTTTTCTGAAGTCTTCAGGATCGATTTCGAGAAGAAAAATATAGAAGAATTACCTTTAAATTTTCTCAAATAGCATAGAGATACCTTGTCCTACTCCAATGCACATAGTGGCTAAAGCATATTTCACGTTTCTTCTCATCGCTTCATGGAATAAAGTTGTAGTAATTCTAGCACCTGAGCATCCAAGAGGATGGCCTAAGGCAATCGCTCCGCCATTAGGATTGAGTCTTTGATCGTTTGGGTCTATTTCGAATTCCTTAAGACAAGCAAGAACTTGAGCTGCAAAAGCTTCGTTCAATTCTATTAGATCGATTTCATCTAAGGTTAAATTCACTTTTTTGAGGAGTTTTTTAGTAGCAGGTACTGGACCTATTCCCATTATGTTCGGGTTTACTCCTGCTGTGGCCCAAGATATTATTCTCATCCTAGGCTTAAACCCTAATTCTTCAGCTTTTTCTCTGCTCATCAACAACAAAACAGCTGCACCATCGT
>JBEPYP010000170.1:0-2876 GCA_041641355.1 Thermoproteota archaeon
CTTTCAATCACAGATGATATCTTCGCCTTGATCGAATTGGCTAAGTTATACGCAGCATTGCTCGCTTCTCTCACGGCTTCCATGGCCTTATTTCTAGCTACCTTGAAATCGCTATAGGAGGCTACCAAATAAATCCAAGTAGCAGGGTCAGTTTCATTGAAAGAAGCCAATCTCGAAGCTGCATTTCTAAATACCTTAACTGAATCGCTTAAAATCACTTTAGCCTTATCCACGTTTAAATTGTAACCCTCAACTTTGCGTATGAAATCATAGGCGTTTAAAATAAAGGTGCTCGTACTATTCTTAGATTCTTTTACCTGATCCCCTAGTTGTATCAAAAGGATCGTAGCAGCCTGTTCTAACAAGCTTTTGGCTTTAAATAAAGGTGAAGAAGCTGCTATGAAGTTGCCTGCAGAGATCGAAATCCTTAGTTGAGATATGTAAGAATCTGCTTCATCTAATAATCTATCAACCTCTGGATTGACCATCATTCCTTCCTTTCTAGCTTCGCTGATCAAACTCCTCAACGTACTCTCTAAAGATAGCAATGAAGAAAGACCCTCTGTTACTATGGAATAATAACCTTGAACATATTGTAATACAGATCTAAGGAAGATTGTCAGATATAATCCCCATGCACGTTCAAAGATTGAGTCTGTAGCGTGGGTTACGTAATGCTGGAAGTACATATTCTCGAAGAAGGAAGATTCTCCAAAGGCTATGACCTTTGCATTGGGTATGGACAACTTAGTATCCAAAGCCAATACAGCACCCCATTTTCCTGACACTACTTGCCAATCATCGAAGCTGTTTTCTACGAAGAATTGAGCCAATTCCAGTAATTCATCTGGATTCTCTGAATTTACTTTTATGAATAGCTTCCTGTTTGCTTCTAGATAAGCTTCAAGATCGATTAAATCATCAAGGTAACCGAATAGATAGTATATTGAAAGAGTATTATAAGGAAGGCCAAATGGCGTCAATGTCCTCCATCCAGCAGTTATAGGAAGGTCGAATGAGGGTAATCCTCTGGTAAATAACTGTAGATCGTTAGCCGCTGAGGTATTTGGCTCAACTGCAAAGCGAATTCTTGAGCCTAAGGATTCTAATAGCCAATTCATGTTGTAAGGATTCTCCAACCGAGATATCGGATTTATTGGGCTAGCAGGCCCGAACTGGGAGAATATGATCAAAGTACCTGAATTATTCAATACTTTCTTCAGCACGTCCATCGCTGTAAAAGTCACAGTCTTATTCTCAGGACCGTACATTATGTCTCTATCGAAGTAGTACCCATCGAAGGGTCTAAAGTAATAATTCTCCACCAACAAGAAACCTTTGGCACCACTTAAAGCATTTTCAACTAAACTTCTATAGAAATCTTCCAATTCCCAAACTTTCAAAGTAGGAGCTACTCCGGATGCGAACATATCTAAAGCTATGGATAATGCTCCTGAAGGCTTGACGTTGAAGTTCAATATGGGACCTGTCATGGTTTTCCAAAGATCAAAGGCATTTATCCAAGGTTGCATCGGCCAATCATGATAGAAGAACACTTGATGTCCTTCGAAATCATAGAATGGAAGGAAGTCAACTGCAGGCCTATTATTCACGTATAATCCGTCATCCCATATTATATAACCGTTAGGTCTTTGCTCTACAGTTATGCTCAACTTGGTACTAGCTATTATTCTATTCTCACCATCTAAGATCTGGACCTCTCCGCTATAGGTGCCCCCAGCTATGTTAGGAGGTATGAATACGAATAGGAAAGCGAAGTAATGACCTGTATGAGACAATCCTGGAAAGTAACCCTCTTGAGGAGAAATAAGTCTAACGTTTCCTGGCACAGGTTGTATAGATGGTAAAATCCTCAACAGTTGACCTGCTATTTCGCTTACATCCTCTGGCTTTATATCTTTTGAAGCACCTTCAAGCAATAGAGTGCCCTTGAACAATCCAGGAATCGGCACTATACTAGCGAATTGAGCTACTGTGCTTACATTACCTACTATCTGAGCCCTCAAGTTTCTTATAGATACATCTGGATTTATTACAGTTAATGTCACGTACTTCCAGTCAAATGGATATTTGGCTATCAAGTTAGCAGTATAACTATCATAATTGAACGGTGTAGAAACGCTTACCAAAGGAAGATCTCCTTGTCTAGGTATTTTGTTCAACACGTTTACCGAGCTGCTGTTATGGGAGAAAACAGGCCTGGTTACATCTAGAGATCCTGTTAACGTTAGGTTAGCATGGAGATAGGTATTGAATATGAAGTTGCCCCAAAGCTCGGTGAAAACAGGGTAATATCCTATTCCAGCGCTACTTGTAGTTAAAGTTTTTGTATAAACTAAACCTCCCAGAGCGAACCTAACTACTGAAGGCTTTCCTGAGGAACTTGGAGGCACTACTACTTGCAAGGAAGAGAAAGTTATATCAGGTATCTTCTTGATTCCTACCATAGTTGAATTGCTAGGTACTTCTAGCACAGCGTGTACTAATACAGAATATGGTAGATAACTGACCAAAGTGTAATTTACAGTCCAAACAGTACCGTTGGTTACCATTTTATTATACTGCAACCTAACGAACAAGCCTTGGAATCCTATGGGATAGAACCAAGTATTGACTTGAGGTATCAAAGATTTATTCAGCAAGTAAGCTACTGCTCTCAATCCAAACCATTGATGGAAAGGATATGCTTTAGAACCATAGGCTAGATTGGATAATACAAAGCTATCGCTTATCATTAGAACACCGTTTGTGCTCGTTGAGTTGTAGAAAACTATCGCTGGGTATACTGGATCATAAGCCCATATCTTGATCTTAGCCGGATCTGCGCCCGCTCTTAATTTCATCGACATAACTTG
>JBEPYP010000171.1:0-2855 GCA_041641355.1 Thermoproteota archaeon
ATCTATTACGAAATCGTTATCCGTAGCAGGACCTTGTTGTGTAATTATCGCAACTATGGTGCCTGTGACAATAGCACATACCAATGAACCATCTTATATTAAGACGAACATCTTTGAGCGAGATTTTCCTCGAAGAAATGAGTAAAGTATCTCACAATAAACTAAGATGCAGACTATAAAAATAATGAAAGTACAAATTAATGAATATATTCTAAAGAAGATGTTTATTATTTTAAAACAATGATTGAGTCTAATTAGTTAAAAATATAGCAATTCCAAAGCTTTGTAGTAGTAGTCAATATAACTTATTTATACTATGCATGATGCTCTTATTTCTTCGATATACTTTAATGAACTGTTTAAAGATTTTTTTATACTTCTCAACGTTTTCTTTCTTTGGAAAGAAACTAATGCTTTTGATGTTATTAGCAATAGATTTTAAATCTACGGAAGCCGTGGCTAAGGAAGCTATTAAAGCTGAAGCTCTTGCATTAACAAAAGCAGGCTCTTCTACGAGATTCACCTTAACTCCTAGAACATCTGCTACTGTTTGTACCAAAGTTTTAAATCTAGCACCACCACCAGCTAGTTTCACCGAAGAAATTTCCTTACCCATCAGATTCTCAACAGGATCCATTATCCATTTTAGGTTGAAAGCTATCCCTTCCAATGCACTTCTAACGATGTCTTGAACTCCATGTTCTAATGAAAGGTTTATTAAAGCCCCTCTTATGAATCTATCTTCAACAGGAGCCCTCTCTCCATATAACCAAGGAGCGAAAATCAGACCTCCGCTACCTAGAGTAGATTTCGATGCTAATTCATCTATCTCTTCAAATTTCAAAGAAAACAAATTTACTATGAATTCCAAAACCTTACCCGCGCATTCTTGTTCAGCAGCTATAAAATACTCATTCGGTAATGCCGAAGGCAAAGAAGCTATGTTATGAGAAATGTCAGTTTTCTTAAAAGGTACATGGGCAGTTAACCAAGAAGAAGTACCTATATAGGCTAAAGCTTCATATTCAAAAACGCAGCCTGCGCCTATCAGAGAAGTTTGAATGTCACCTCCGCCTGTTGCTACAGGAACTCTGTTCTTTAAACCTAGTTCTTCGGAACTTTCTTCAGTAGTTTTACCTATTATTTCTAGAGAATTGACTAAATCAGGAAGTTTTTCTCTATCTATTCCCGCCATTTTCAACAAACTTTCGTCATATTTTATATTTTTTATATCTCTATTATCAGTAACCCAGTGAGTTATCATTATATCATATGAGGAAACAAATCTATTTGTTAATTTTAAATTAATATAGCTTATTGGTTCTAAAAATTTATATGTATTTTTATAAATTTCAGGCTCTTCGTTTTTTATAAATAAGATGTGAGCTAAGGAATCCTTGCCTGATTTTGAAGGAGCACCTCCAGTTTTACTTAGCCATCTATATAATTTGAAGACGTCATAACCGGCTATGTTTATGAATCCTCTTATTAGTTTTCTTACGTATTTCTCCCCTCTAGAATCTAACCATATTATAGCCCTTCTCAAAGGATTCCCTTTTTCATCGACTGCTACCGTACCTGACCATTGACCTGTAATAGAAATACCTTTTACCAAAGAAGTATCAATACCTTCTGTGATCTTCCTCGTAGCTTTCACAACTGCCTTCCACCATTCTTCAGGATCTTGTTCAGCTCCTCCTCCTTTTGTTAAGTATAGAGAATATCTTTCGCTAGATTTAGCTATTATATTACCTACTCTATCAGTCAAGACTGCTTTGCATGAACCAGTTCCTAGGTCTATTCCTATGAATAGATCTTCAACCATTCTTCGAATCCACGACTAAACTCGGAAGATTCTTGTAAGGTTCTCATTGTCCATAGCTCATTATCCTTCTATACTTACACTTCATCCACGGTTAAAGCCCTGGTTTCCTCGTCGAATCATTCTTGTAGAGCCAATAAATTAGGGAGGAGATCAAATCTTCAGAAGTTTCTAAAGGTAAAGCAGACATCATACCATATATGGGAGACAATCCCTTAATTTCTACAGAGCTCTTAGCTTCAAACACAGAATTCTTTAAATCCTCTACGAATTTATCAATGACCTTCTTATCATGTCTCAAAGTTAATGCTATATGAAATGCAGGAGGCTTCATCAGGATGTTTAGATTCCATCCTTTCTTTCCCATGAAATCCGCAACTTTGTAGATATCTAAAGAATCAGAAGAAATAGCTATGACCCAAAGAGGGGCGCCTAATATTTTGAGCTCATCGATTTTCCTTATTTCACTCTTCAAGAAATCAGCGACTTCCAATATCTTCTTAGTATATTCTAAATAGCCTCTTTCCCCAATGCTTAACATGGCGGCCCATGCTGCTATCATCAAAGCGCCTGGTTTGCTTCCTTGAATCGTTGTAGAGAAATAAACCCCTCCTCTCCAGTTCGTGTTTATGTAAAACTGCTTCTTCCATATTTCAGGATCTCTATAAAGTATTACCGAAACACCTTTAGGGGCATACCCATATTTATGCGGATCAACAGATATGGATGTCACTCCTTCTAGTTCGAAATCGAACTTGGGAACATTATAACCCAATTTCTTAGCCCAAGGTAGTATGAAGCCTCCTAGACAGGCATCTACATGTAAAGCAATCTTGTGATCTAAAGCTATTTCCGAGATTTCTTCTATAGGATCTATGGTTCCGTAGGGAAAGCAAGGCGCAGAAGCCACGATTGCAACCGTTCTTTCGTTTATTTCTCTCTTGATGGCTTCTAGGTCTGCCTTGAAGTTTTCATCTAGCTCAACGTATTTTAGCCTTATCCCTAGGTATTGGGATGCTTTGTCAAAAGCAGC
>JBEPYP010000172.1:0-2812 GCA_041641355.1 Thermoproteota archaeon
GGAAATATTTACCAGAAGATAAGATAAGCGAATATAGATTTAAGTTTTGGGAGATAGCTTTATGCATAAACGAGGTAGGTAAGAAATTCATCGATCTAGATGAACCAGTACCGTATTCTCGTTATATGATTAAAAAATTAAGTAAAAAATACGAAATATTTTACATAACTAATAGAATTGAAAGTATGAAAGATATAACTACTTATACACTTAAAAAATTCAATTTTCCATATTATGAAAATGCTATTCATGCGGATGATTATACGTTTTACAATAACGAAAACGGCAGAAAAAGCGTAATTTCAAAGTTGCCTAAAGAATACGGGTACGTATTAGTAGTTGACGATTTGCCTGAGAATTTTCATTTCTACAAAGAAATTAAGGCGAATGAGATAATAGGTTTTATGAAATACATAGTTCTAGATAAGAAGTCGTTCTATGAAAATGGTGCTAATTTAGTGATTGAAAGTTGGAGGGAATTTCCTATTCATAAGTATATTTAGATGAAAGAAATAATTGCCGTTATACATTTACCCAGGCTTCCAAGTTCTTGCTATAAGAGTGAAATCGGGCTCGATTCGATCATCGATAATGCTTTGAAGGAGGCTAGAATTCTAGAGGAATTAGGATACGTTTCAGTTATAGTCGAAAATTACGGCGATAAGCCGTATAAAAAACATGTTAAAGATCCTTTAACGATATCTTTCATGTCTGTTATAGTAAGAGAAATAATTAAGAACACAGGCTTAAAAGTTGGAATAAATCTTCTTAGAAATTCAGGTAAAGAAGCATATAGTATTGCATTAGCTACAGGTGCTAAGTTCATTAGGGTGAACTCCTTAGTAGAAACGATAGTAGCTGACTCTGGCTTGATCGAGCCTGAAGCTCCTAGGATGAAAACTTTAAGGTTGAACTATCCATCTATAGAGGTATATGCAGATATCATGGTTAAACATGCCTCTAGCTTGAGGCTTACTCTATCTTTACTCGAAGCAGAAAGTTCTTTGATAGGGAGAGGGTTAGCTGAAGAACATATAGAAACCTTGGTGAAAGAGTATGTGGACAGAGGAGATGCGGATAAGCTAGTTGTAACAGGACCAAGAACAGGAATACCTCCACATGTAAGCTTTATCGACCTAATCAAGAAATATAGCGGAGTACCTCTAATAGTTGGGAGCGGGGCTAATCCAGAAAATCTTAGAGAAATCCTTAAACGTTGCGATGGGATTATTGTAGGTTCTTACATAAAGAAAGAAGGAAGGGCGGGGAATCCATTGGATTTAGAAAGAGCTAAAACATTCATCAATGCATTTAGGAATCTGATTTGATATTAACAGATAGATTTTAAAAATAACCAATTCTTTTTTTATATATGGAAGTTTTATTCCTACTAGGAGAAGGTTTTGAGGATTTAGAATTCTTCTACCCTTACTATAGATTAATAGAGGAAGGTTTCAAGGTCACAGTGGCAGGTAAGAGCAAATCCAAGGTTACAGGTAAAAGAGGGTATACCTTTGAACCTCATATAACTTTTGAAGAAGTAAATCCCGAGAAATACAGTGCCTTAGTCATACCAGGGGGCAAATCTCCAGCTAATATAAGGGATGATCCAAATGTTAAGCGCATAGTTAAATATTTCATGGAAAAATCCAAACCTGTAGCAGCAATATGCCATGGCCCTCAAGTTTTGATCTCTGCAGGAGTCGTTAAAGGTAGGAAATTAACTTCTTGGTTTGAGGTCTCGAAGGAAATAATCGAGGCAGGAGGCGAGTATGTTAATACAGAAGTTTATGTCGAAGGCAATTTGATAACATCTAGGCATCCTGGCGACTTACCATATTTCGCTAGAGAACTCATAAAGGCTTTGAAGAAATAAACGAATGGAGCCAGAAATAAGATTCAGAATAGTGCATATTTCTGATACTCACATAAGCGATTTCGGCCAATTCGTAGAGAGCGCCTTTAGAGAAGGTACTCGGCTATTGAGAAATCTCAGTCCTAAACCTAATGTGATAATTCATTCAGGAGATTTGACTGACAATGGAGTTTTATCGGAATATAAGATGGCCTTGGATAAACTCGCAGAATTCGATCAAAGAGTAATAATAACTTCTGGGAATCACGATCAAAAGAATTTAGGCTACATGCTTTTTGACGAATTCATAGGAAAGCTAGATTATGAAGTTGTGATGGATAATATTCAATTTCTAATAATAAATAGCGCTCAGCCTGATAGGGATGAAGGTAGAATCGGAAGGAGAAGAGCGGAATGGGTAGCTAAAACTCTCCTTGATGATAAGATAAAAATCTTAGTTTTTCATCATCATTTAGTACCTGTTCCTTTTGCAGGAAGGGAAGTTAATCTATTAGACGATGCAGGGGAAATTTTGGATCTTGCCATAAGGAAAAAGGTAAACATAGTCCTAATGGGTCATAGACACGTTAGGAGCGCTCTGAAGGTCGAAGACTTATTATTAGTAAACGCAGGTACTTTTTCTTGTAGAAGAACTAGAGGTAAGTTTGGTTATTCCTTTAACATAATAGACATAACTGAACAAAATGAAGTATTGGTAAAAGAAGTCTCGATAGGATCAGGCAAAATTACGCTCTTGAAGAAGATCGGTTTATTTTTTAGTAAGGAAAAACTCTAGTAATTCTTTTAATTTCTTCATCTCCTAGTTTAGTCCCTTCTTCTTCCATAGCTATCATCAACGCTCCTATTGAAGGTTTAATTTTTAGAATTTCGATTTTTACGTTATCTATTCTCTTTAATATTTCTTCTTTTATCATTTCCACATAGATTTTAGTAGCG
>JBEPYP010000173.1:0-2800 GCA_041641355.1 Thermoproteota archaeon
TGAAGACCGTCCACACTCCTATTTCATCATAGGAATAAACCTTAAAACCGTTTCTTGAAAATACATTCATATATTCCTTGTTAGTTAAAAGGTCGACAGACCACCATTTAGATAGTAAAATGCTAATTTTGCTATTGAAAGTTAAGACGGAACATATGAATTTACCGCCTTTCTTAAGAACACGATTGATTTCCTTCAAAGCTTCATCCTTATCTTCTATCATGTGAAGGACGAAAAGCATTGCTACTCCTTCGAAGGATTCTCTTCTAAAAGGCAATCTTAAAGCAGTAGCCCTTATAGCAGATGACTTCTTCCTTTTTCTGTTCAAAATTTTGAGAAATCTCTCAGAAATATCTAAGGCTACGTAATCCTCACTATTTAAGAAATCATAAAGCTTTCCAGTTCCAGCTCCTATGTCTAAGATTCTTTCACAATTCAAGAATTCAGCAGCTTCTTGCATTATAGAGCTGTAACTCCTCCTAGCAGTTATGAGCATTCCCAAAGGAGCCCATAAACTTTCATAGAAGGGCGCTAATCTTTCCAACAGTTCTTCAGATTTATGTTCTTTCATATAGTATTTCTTTCCATATGAGCTCAGCGAGCATATCTTTAGATGTTTTACTTATTTCTTTGATCTTCCTTTTAGAAACTTCCACAAACGTTACTTCATTGAAATCGCTACCGAATCCTATATCTTTTCTAGATATATCGTTGATCACTACATAATCGCAAAATTCATAACCCTTTATCAATTCTTCGATATCTTTGCCAATTCCGTATTCTGCTTTGAAAGCTATTAGGACTGTTTCCTTAGAAATCTTCTTTACTTCCTTTATTATCTTCTTAGTAGGTATCAGTTCTAACTGAAGTTTCTCTATCTTACTATCTATTTTACCTTCAACTTTGGCAACAGGTTTGAAATCCACCACAGCAGCTGATGATACAAAATAATCTATTTTGTTCTTAGCTAATATGTCTGAAATGACAGAGAGCATTTCTTCAGAGTCCTCTACATGGATTGATTTCATGAATCTAGGTATTTCGATCTTCACGTCTCCATGGACAAAGAGAACATCTGCGCCTAAATACCAGGCTGTCTTAGCCATAGCTAAGCCCATTTTACCCGAGCTTGCATTTGTTATAAACCTAACAGAATCTATGTATTCCCTTGTTGAACCCGCTGTTACGAGGACTTTCTTACCTATTAAAGGTTTTTCATGGAGTAATTTCATCACTGCTAAGAATACCTCTTCTTCCGTAGCTATCTTGGCCTTTCCTTCCTCAATTCTCGGTTCTACGAAGCTAATCCTTAGCTTTTCTAATCTCTCTATATTTGATTTAATCAGCGGATTTTCATACATAGGTTCATGCATAGCAGGGACTAAAAGCACAGGTATTCCTAGTCCTATTGCAACAGATGCTACTAAAGTAACTGTGCTATCAGAGATGCCATTAGCTATCTTGGATATCGTATTTGCCGTGGCAGGGGCTATCAATACGAGGTCTACTTTATTTTCTTTGAATAGAGTAACGTGTTCTACTTTCCCCGTTATTCTATGAACAGGTCTGTTTCCAGTAGCATATTCAAACAAGATGGGGTTTATCAATTTTGATGCCTCTTCACTTAAAACTGGTATTACGTTAGCTCCATGCTTTATCAAAAACCTTGCTATGTCTATTGCTTTGTAGATGGCGAAACTAGAAGTTATACAATGAATAATCGTTCTATTGGCCAAAGAACTACTAAGTTTCGCCCTTATCTCTTCTACCACAAGAAGAAATCCCATTTCGAAGCTTAAATTTATCCTGAATAAACAGTTTAATTTGAATATTCGCAAAACTTCTTCGTTTAGAATATCTTGAGACCATCACATATTTTTAAGCTGACTCTCTTTCCCAAATCCGTGGTTTTCGATGTCGCTTAACATAAAAGTGTTTTAATGTAACATTAAATCTTATTATGTGAGAGATTCACCTAGACTAGCTGCATTCTTATTATTTCTTATACTCACTGTCCTTTTTGCCGACCAAAATCTGGTGGTCCCATTGATTGTAACTCTACGTAATGAAGGACTGATACCTGGAGATGAAAAGACTTGGTTCTTCTATGCTGCTCTTTTAGGCACCGTTACTACAGTCTCAGGAATATCAACTACTTTCATTTGGGGTTATGCCGCAGATAAAATGAGTAGGAAGAAATTGCTAGCGATAGCGGTTTTAGTGGGAGAAATCCCCACATTTTTAACGGCGTTTAGCAGAAATTATTGGGAACTTTTATTTTACAGGTCATTTGCAGGCATAGGATTGGGCGGATCTTCTCCCATCGCACGCGCATTGGTTGCAGACCTTTATCCTGCAGAGAAAAGAGGTAGAGCGTTTGCATTTATAAATGCTACTACAGGAGGAGGATCTCTTGCAGGAATGGTAATAGCTGGGCTTTTACCTGATTGGAGAATGTCTTTCATTATAGTAGCTTTGCCGAATTTCTTTTTAGTACCTCTTTTCCTCTTTATAATCAAGGAAATAAGAGTCGGTTATTCAGAGCCTGAATTAAAGAAGCTATATGATGAAGGAAAATTATACAGTTATAAAATAAACGTTAAGGAATTCGTTTCTAGTTTAAAGAGGACGAAGACGATTCTCTTCGTACTTCTCCAAGGAATACCAGGAACGGTGCCTTGGGGAAGCATACCTTATTGGTCTATAACATACATGAACGTTAGATGGGGTATAGAAAGGGAATTAGCTACGATAGTACTTTTAGCTGGAGGCATAGGAATGATATTGGGTAATTTCTTAG
>JBEPYP010000174.1:0-2793 GCA_041641355.1 Thermoproteota archaeon
TCATAAAGCAAGGCGATGCTGCTATAGTTAAATTAAGACCGATAAAACCTATGATCGTAGAGAGATACTCAGATTTCCCAGGTCTAGGAAGATTTGCTATAAGAGATATGGGAAGAACAATAGCAGCGGGAGTGGTATTAGAAGTGTATAAGTAATGCCGAGGGTTGCGAGGATATATCTTTCTGCAACAAACATTTCAGAACTCGAGAGTGTAGTTAAAGAGATAAAAGCGATAGCTGACAATCAAAATGCTAGGCTAGCTGGTCCTATACCTTTACCTACTAAAAGATTGAGAGTAGTAACTAGGAAGACCCCTTGTGGTGATGGAACCCATACCTTTGATAGATGGGAGCTAAGAGTTCATAAAAGACTCATGGATGTGCTTGCTACAGAATCTGTGATGAGACAATTAGCTCGAATAAAGGTACCGCCTTCTGTAAAGATTTCGATAACGATTAGATAAAACTTAATTATTTCCTTTCTTAAATTTATACATAGCCGGGATTAGCCGGGATATTTTTACCCGAAAGCCTAGCGGACAAGGCGCAGGCCTTGAGAGCCTGTGGGGATCTTCCCCGCGTGGGTTCGAATCCCACTCCCGGCGTTTTTAAAATTTTTTCAACATTTCCTTGTGTTAAAGAACTTTTGTATTTATTATTTCGCATACACTAAAAAAAGTTTTATAATGCAAAATCATAAATTTCAAAAAAAATTTTTAAGTGAGCTATTATTAAAAAAAACGTTAAATGGAGGTTAGGGAACAATTAGAACAATCTTTCGTCCTGGAGCTGGGGAGACATATAATAGCAGACTTAGTTATAGAAAATTCTGCTAAATTAGCCGACTTAGATTTTCTTAGAGAGACATTATATGAAGCTGCAAGAAGAGCTAATTTGAAAGTTTTGAGCGAATATTATAAAGTTTTCGAAGGAACGGGAGGTGTTTCTTTAGTCTTTTTCATTGCGGAATCCCATATTTCCATCCATACTTGGCCTGAATATTCTTATATCGCTTTAGACATTTTCACTTGCAGTGAAGAATCAGATCCCTGGGCTGCCTATAATTATATCGCAGATAAACTGGGTGTAAAAGAAGCAGAAATAAGAGAGATCAAGCGTGTTGCGAAACTAAAGAATTAAGTTTTCTTTTTTTAATTAATTCGTATGGGAGGTAGACAAAGGACATCTATTTTCCTAGAGAAGGGTAAAAAAGAAGAGAGGCAGAGGGAAACTAAAACAGAGAAAAAGCAGGTTGAAAAGAAACAATCTAAATGATTTTGAAAGTAGTAGCGCCAACCAATATTTTTTCTGATATAAGCAGCTTAAGGGAAAAAACCGTTAGGGTTGCTAATTTGGTTAGGGCGTTGTATTTGTTTAGAGTGAGCGAGCTTGTACTTTTCAACTACGAAAAGGAAGATGAGGAGTTATATAAATTAATAAAATTTTTCCAACTCCCTTCTTATCTTAGAAAATTTGTCTTTAAAAAGGAAAGTTCTTTGAAATTTGTAGGAGTAGCCCCTCCTATTAGATCTGTTTTAGAAGATAGCGATGAGTATCGAATTGGTTTAGTCATAAAGAAAACGGGAGAAAAAGTTTTCATTCATGCAGGTCTGAAAGAGCTTTTGGCAATCAATGATAATAATCTAGAAGAAGGTCAAATAGTGAAATTAATTAAAGAATCAGGAGAGTGGAGAATTTCAAGAAAGAACGACTTTAATGTAGGTTTTGATTTTAAGCTGATAAGGAATTTGCCTGAGTTCCTCGCTAAAGCTAAAAAAGAAGGTTTTGTTGTGATAGCTACTTCTAGGTATGGCAAAGAATTAACTTTAAAGGAACTTTTGGATGTTAAGGACAAATTAAAAGAAAAGGTAATTGTTATGTTCGGCTCTCCTAGAGAGGGTTTGTTTGAGATTTTCAAGAAATTGGGAAAAGACTTGAAGGAATTTTCCAATTACGTATACAATTTTTTCCCCAATCAAGGTGTAAAAACAATAAGGACTGATGAAGCAATATTTGGGGTTTTATCAATCCTTAATTTGCACGCTTAAAAGTATATTAGGAAGTATTTGTAATTAATTCACTTAATTTACACTCATGAGCTCTCCAAGAAGAGGTTCGTTGGGATTTTATCCTAGAGTACGTGCTGAAAGTATTAGAATCAGAGTGAAGTCTTGGCCTGATTACGAAGAAGCTACATTGCTCGGCTTTCCAGCCTTTAAGGTAGGCATGATGAGTGCGATATTGTTAGATACATATGAAAAATCTACTTTATTCGGTAAGGAGGTTGTAAAGGCTTGTACGATACTGGAAACCCCTCCGATTTTCACCCTAGGTATCAAGATCTATAAGAAAGAAATGGGAGCGTTGAAGTCTGTAGCTACGATTCTAGCAGATAAAATACCAGATAAAATATCGCGACATTTAAACTTACATCCGAAAAGCATTAGTTTTGATGATTTGCAATCCCTTAAAGATTTAACAGAAGTTAGGGTGATAGCTGCTACCCAGCCTTTCTTAACAGGCATAGGTAAAAAAAGACCGGATTTGTTTGAAATAAAAATAGGCGGGGGTATCAACGCTGCTCTTGAATACGCCAAAAATATATTAGGAAAAGAGATATCTGTCAAAGAAGTTCTGAAGGAACTCAATTTCGTCGACGTATTAGGTGTTACAAAAGGTAAAGGTTTTCAAGGGGTGGTTAAAAGATTCGGAGTTAAGGAACTTCCTAGATGGCATAAACATAGGAAAGGCAGCAGAAAGGTAGGATCTATAGGTCCTATAAAACCCACTCTAA
>JBEPYP010000175.1:0-2789 GCA_041641355.1 Thermoproteota archaeon
GTGAGGACTATATGACCTATGACTTCTCCTTTCCCTGTTTCATCAAGACCTATTAGAAAATCCTTAGATGGAAGCACGTACTTTGAGCCCACAAGAGAATCGATATGGCTCCAAGCATCAAGTACAGAGGGATCTGATGATTGTGAAGGCGTGGCATAGAGCGTACTCTTCTTGTAGTAGGTAAAGGTCGAATCCGAAAATCTTATCCTCCATGCCTCATGGAAACTTTTGACCTCTTCCTCTATTCCACCAAGCCTCAACAAATACCTTTTAATATCTTCTGCTGTACTGCTTTCAACATTTTTCCAAGTACGACCTGACATAATCATCCGGTTTTAATTCGAACCCAAACTTCTAAATGTTAGTGCGCAGAAACCTTAATAAATTTTTACGCTGATGCAGAAATTAAAACTATTCACTCGGAATCTTCAACTTTATCTTTCTGGTTTTTCCTTTAAACATTCTAGCATTCTCAAGCTCTATCAACCCTTTACTCTCAAGATTGTTGAGGTAGTAATCAAGGCTTCTCTCGTTTATCGCTAAACCTCTTTTCCTAATCTCTTTCTTTATCAAGCCTGTGTAACATCCTGCTTGCTTTGAAGTTTTGCTATAATCTTAAGAACCTCGTACATCCTTGGAGTGTTGTTTTTTATTTCATTTAGGATTCTGTTAAGTTAGGGTATTAATTTAAGGTGTTAACTTGTTGGGCGATTAATTCTCTCCTAATATCCTATTATCCTCCAACTCATATAATTATCACCATATTTTTCGATTTGTTTCTCTAACTCGGTTGCGGGGAGTGTTTCTTTATGTTCATATATATGAATAAAACCGATGTAGTTACCCTTCGCATCTTTGTATCCGGCATGGAAAATTAGAATAGCCTTCTCTCCTTTTGATCTCGGAAACCAGTAAACTCGCCCCTCTACCTCCTTGAAGAGAACCATTTCTATTTTATTCCACATCTCTTTCAAATAACCGGATATTTCTTCTTCTTCCCCCCTGGCGAGAGCTATTTCTATTTTATTCAAACTATCTTTCAAATCATCGAGTATTTTTCTATATTTTTCTAGTTTTTTTAAAGGTTGTTCGATGTCATTTTCCATTTTGCTTCATCAAGATAGTAAGTTATCACTTCTATTTAAGAATCCACTAAAATTTGGCGGGCCCGATGGGATTCGAACCCATGACCTTACGCTCCGGAGGCGTACGCTCTTCCACTAAGCTACGGGCCCTATATATTATTATTCTTATTTCATTATGAATCTCATGTAGGGTTTTGGGCTTAGATTTATATCATCGCTTTTAAATGAATACGCATGCGCGAAGAGCCTAACTTTGCCATTATTCATTTATTGATTGATCATAAAGTTATGAGGGAAATACTGAATCGCCTAGAACTTGAGCTTAGGAGATTCGAGGAGAAGGGAGAAATATCAATGAGCTTCATGCTCAGCTTCATAAACTTTTCTAGGAAATTCCTCGATAGATGCCATCGCAATAAGGAAGAGAAATGCCTATTCCCAGTATTGGAGAATTTAGGGGTTCGAAGGGAAGGAGGGCCTATAGGCGTCATGTTGATGGAGCATAAAGAAATCGAGCGGCTTATCAGCGAGATAGAGTCGAGGCTGAACGAATATTCTAATAATAAAGCAAGCGCCCCTAAGCTAATAGAAGCCTGTCATGAGTTGTTGAACTTAGTCCATTCGCATTTCTTTAAGGAAGAGGCCGTCTTGTTTAAAACAGGCGTTGAGATCATGTCTAAGGAAGAAAGCAATAAAACAGTAGCATGCTATGAAGGAATAGAAAAGGAAATTGATCATGAAAAATTGATGAAGGAAGCTGAAGAATTGAAAAGAGCTAGCTTCTCAGTATAAACCAAGTACCTATAGCTTTAGCTCCTAGCTTTCCTTCTGCATCATATAGATCAATTTCAACCACGATCGTGTGTTTTCCTTTCCTTATGACTTTTCCTATCACTTTAAAAGGACCTTTTTGCATAGGTTCAAGGAAGTTTATCTTCAATTCTTGCGTTACTTGATCGTTTCCATCGTTGACCGTCAGCGCAGCCAATCCTCCTGTGAAGTCCATAGCAGTCATTATAATTCCACCGTTAAGAATACCTCCTCTTCGCAATAATTCCTTCTTGTAGGGAAAGCTAAGGACCGCTTCTCCTTCTTTTATATCGACGATCTCAGCTCCAAGGTAGTTGAACACAGGATCTAGGATCCTTATTGCGTTATTCACTTCTTCCTTTCCTTTGTTCTTTATAGCCTCTTTAAGCATTTCTTTTAGTGACATACCCTCTCTATAGAGATCCCTTTTAAAATTTTTTTAAGATTAATTTGTTATAGCCAATTTAAATTAATTTTTTGATTTTTAGCTGTAAAGATGGCATGCTACTAATCTACCTTCTATTTCCTCGAGCTTAGGCTCTATCAATCTGCATTTATCAAAGGCAAACGGGCATCTAGGATGGAATCTACATCCTTTAGGAGGATTTATCGCGCTCGGCACCTCGCCCTGTATTATCATCCTTTCCTTCAAAGAATATCTTACAAAAGTAGGTTTTAGCAATTTAACTAAAAGCTTTTTCTAAACATTTGGCAATGAAATTAGTTAAATTATTTCTTTTATTTCCGTAATTTTAGCGTTTGGGCAAGATATCAAAATTAAATCAGCTGTTAATTCTACTGCTTTTCGAATCAAGCTAATTTCTAAAGGTTTAACTCCAGCACCTACTATCAGTATGTTCTTAGTTCTTTCATCCACCATCGTTAACTTTGAAT
>JBEPYP010000176.1:0-2781 GCA_041641355.1 Thermoproteota archaeon
TTTACCATAAGCGGAGCAGGGCCTAGCGTAATAGCTCTAACAGATGAAGAGCATTCAAGAGAAGTAAGAGCTGCGATGATTAGAGCATATGAAGAGGAGAACGTAAAAGCTGATGTGATAATAGCCAAGCCCGCACCGCCTGCTTCACCTGTCTCTTAATTGCGATAATATAGAAATTCTTAAATAGCTAATAAAAGAAATTCGGTAAAAATATGGAAATTAAAGTATTAAGGAGAACAGGGATTCCTTTTCAGCTAAAGAAATCGATGAGTAAATGGATCGTCTTTGATGTAGAAAGCGTCTTGATAGATGGAGAGTATCTTGTAGAGGTTGCTAAGACTGTAGGTTTAGGAGAGGAAATAAATGAAATTACTAGGAAAGGATTGGAGGGAAAGATAACTTGGGAAGAAGGATTGATAAGGCGTTTAAACATTTTAAAAGATAAGATAAGAAAGAAAGAGCTCGAGGAAATAGCCTATGAGTTACCCTTGATGAAGGGAGCAGTAGAGACTTGCGATGAGATCAAAGAACTAGGATTCAGGATCGCTGCCGTAACAGGAGGTTTTCAATTCTTAGCTGAAAGGATCAAGAAAGAGCTAAACCTAGATTTGGTCATAAACAATGAATTGATTTTCGAGGATGAAAGGATAAGCGGCGTATTGCTTGAAGTTACATCAGACAAAGCTAAAGCTTTAATGCGCTACATTGGAAAGCGTACCATAGATATAGCTGTAATAGATAGCGCTAACGATTTGACCTTGTTCAATATTTCTAGGTTGAAAATAGCCTTCAATGCTACTCAGATTGTTAAAATAAGAGCAGATATTTCTATAGAAGAGAAAGACTTAAGGAATTTACTGAAGTATATCGCATAAATTTCTTAAGAGAACACTTAAGAAAACTTTAATTGAGCAGATTTTAAAAATTATCGACTCAAAATTAAGCTTGAATAGAACTCATTGGCTTTCTTATAGCTCTCATAAGTGCCTATATCGAACCAGCGACCTTTAAGAACATAACCATAGACTTTCTCTCTGGTTATCAACCATTTCGTGAAATGACCAAAGGCATCTCGAGGATTCCCTTCTTTTAAATAATCATGAACCTTCTCTAAGACATTCCTAGGAAATAAATAAATCATCGTGCCTACCAAACTCGATCTAGGATTCTTAGGCTTTTCTTCAAAACTTATGATCCTCCCATCCTTATCTAATTCTAAACACGATGCTTCCTTTGTAAGCATAGGATCTCCTACATCATAAACAGCCAGGACTGTGGATTTCTTATCGAAATAATAATCAACGAACTCTCTAAGCTCTGAAGTAAAGAGATTGTCGCCGGCTAAAATCATTACATGCTCTCCCTTTACTCTAGGAAGAAGCTCAGCTATAGCTTTGATAGCTCCTAACTTTTCTTCCTCTCTCCTAGCAGGTTCAACATTCAATGAAACATTCCTGTATGGTTTTGAAGAAAGCCAAGCTTCGAATTGATCCTTGAACTTAGCGTTAGTAGATATGATTATCTCGCTTATCTCTGGTATCCTTTCCAACTTTTCCATCAAGTATTCTATAATAGGCTTATCAGCTATTTTCAACAAAGCCTTGGCTACATTACTAGCTATTGAGCCTAAACGAGTTGCAAATCCTCCTGCTAAAATTACAGCAGAGATCATACTATTTTCATCAATGAAATCCTTTAAAAATTTAATTAAACTAAGAATTCTTTGCTCACAACTAAAGGATTTATTCTTCGAGAGAGAATTTTTCTATTTCAGCTCTATGTCTTAGATCGACGGCTTTAGCCTTTATTAAAACCAAAAAGGTATAATGACAATACGCAATATAGGAGCTTTATATAACATAAGATGTAAGAAATTCTCAATAAAGTAGCCAGTTCTAAATCGAGTTCTTATCACGATATGCAGATAATATTCCTAGAAAAGCCCTCTCTTATTAAGCACCGATACTTGCTCTATTAAAAGCTTTAAGCTCTCCTTGTAAGAATCATATCGTTGTTCATTAAAGCACATACTCTTGGGCTCCTCTATCTCTACATCCTATGTTATTTCCCCGTGAAAACCAAGTTTTTGTTAAATCTAATCATTTCCTAGTTCTGCTTTCTAAAGCTCCGCCTATAAGCTAGCTCTATTGTAGTTAAGCCATATCATGTGCTTTAAACCAAGACGTTGAAACGAAGAAGATTTAGTTCAAGCTGTGAATTCGAATTGTTTCTTGGTGTATTTCATCAACCTCTCTTCGATCACCTCTACTCCTATCCCTGGCTTTTCATGTAAAGAAATCGTTCCATCTTTCCTCAAAACCCAAGGAGGTTCGATTATGTCTTCTTCCCAGTATCTACTGCTTTGACCTATGTCGTTTGGGTATTTCACGTTGGGAAGAGTAGCAGAAGCTATCAAATGAGATCTACCTATTCCTGTTTCTAGCATCCCTCCTATCCATACAGGGATTCCTTTCATCATTGCATAGTCATGAATTAACTTAGTCTCATTCAAGCCTCCTACTCTTGAAGGCTTTATGTTTATTATTTTACAACTACCGAGTTTCAAGGCAGCTTTGGCATCATAAATGCTCTTTATGCTCTCATCTAAGCATATGGGAGTCCTTATCTTTGATTGGAGCTCTGCGTGATCGTGCAAATCTTCATAGCTTAGGGGCTGTTCTATCATTAGGAGATTATAATCATCCATTTGCTTGAATAAATGCAGGTCTTCTAAAGAATAAGCTGCATTGGCATCTACTTGAAGAGGTATTTCTCCGAATT
>JBEPYP010000177.1:0-2770 GCA_041641355.1 Thermoproteota archaeon
GTTTCTACGATTTATAAGTCTAAACCTTATGGATTGACAGTAAATTCCTTCACATCAGTTTCCTTAAACCCTCCTTTGATTTTAATATGCATAAAGAAGGGAGGTAAAGCCTATGATGCTATATCTAGCTCAAGTTTTTTCTGCGTGAATGTTCTAAGTAAAGAACAAAAACATTTATCAGAGAGATTTGCTGATCCGAGCATCGAGGATAGGAGGTTTGATGGTGTAGAATACGAATTAGATGAGTATGGATGTATTAACATAAAACACTGTCTAGCTTATATAACATGCGAAAATTTCAGGGAATATGAAGGAGGAGATCATGGAATATTTCTAGCAAAAGTAGTTAAAATGAGAAAGGGAGAGGAATCCAAACCCTTGATTTTCTTCAAAAGAAATTATTACACGATAAACAGCGTTGATTAAAGTAAGATTTCCAAAGGTTTAGGGTCGATATAAATGCCTAGGAAAATCAATGCTAAGTAAGGCGTGGAGAATTTGAACAATAACCACGACTTTTCTTTCGAAGGATTGATTAAAATCGAGAACGCTATTGTTAAGAATATTAAATTCAAAGCAATGCTGAAAACTATGAAGAATAAGCTCATACTTCCTATGTATGCTATTATTAGGGATGTGAAAGGTAAAGGCAAAGATGATATAGCGATAAATCTAGCAGCTCTTTTATCATCCACCATTGCTGTGAGCATTTTTATTCCTGCGTTCTGATAGTCATCTTTCAGTCTTAAGGCTAAAGCCCATATGTGCGGATTTGTCCAGAAATAAATCAACATCCCTAAAAGGAATGCGAAAAGGTTAAAAGAACCTGTTGCCGCGCTCCATCCTCCCCAAGCTGTACAAGAACCTGCGAATCCTCCTATTATGACATTGAGCCATGTTCGTTTTTTGATGAAAGTATATATCATGTATATTATAGTGGCCAAAGCAATGAATGAAGCAGTTAAAGCGTTGACGAAGAAATAGCTTATAAGGAAACCAGCTAAAACTAGCGAAGTTCCTGAGTATAAGGCAAAGCTCATCGATATCGTCCCTTTAACCAAAGGTCTCTTTTTTGTTCTATCCATTGTTCTATCAGTTTCAACTTCTACGTACTCGTTCAAAGCTCCATTGCCCATTATCGCGAACGTCCCTCCTACTATCATGAAGAGGAACTTATCCAAAGAGAATTCATAACCTGCTTTTAAAGCGATTAAATAAGAAAAGATTGCTGTGAATATGAGCAATGTCCATACTCTGAATTTATAAAGCCTTATGTAGTCCTTTACTTTTTCCATCTTTCATATTCTCTTCTAACCAACTTAATAACATTTTTGTAGATTTATTAAAAGTAATGGTTGTAAGCTTTGCAGCAGTAGCTTTAATATTAAGAGGCTCTAAAGGTAAAAGAGAGGCTTTATTCATAAAAAGGAAGGTGAGAAAAGATGATCCATGGTCAGGAGATATAGGATTGCCTGGAGGCAAACATAAATTGGAGGATGGAAATTTGTTGAATACTGCGATAAGGGAAACTTTAGAAGAAGTAAACATAGATTTGAGAAAACATAAATTGCTAGGAGATCTGCCATATGTAACAAGTAGCATCTTTAGGAATCTGAAGATTAAGCCCTTCATTTTTTTTCTAGAAGGTAATGAAAAGATAAAAAAAGGAGAAGAGATAGAGCAGGTTTTCTGGATACCTTTAAGCTCTCTACAGAAAAAGAGGATCATGATAAGCAAGATAAAAAAGAGAAGGATGGCTTTCATTTATAACGATCTAGTAATATGGGGTTTGACTTTTAGGATACTTTGCTTAGCGAAGCGAAAATATCCTCAATTCTTTTAGCCAGCTCAAAATCTAACTCTGTTATTCCTCCTTCATCATGTGTGGTGAGTCTTATTACGAGATTATTGTAATCTTTTATCTCCAAATCGGGATGGTGTTCTAGTTCCTCTGCTATGGGCACTATCTTATTTACGAATTCTATTGTTGAAACGAAATCTTTGAATTTCATCCTTCTAACTAAATAGTTTCCTTCTCTACTCCAATTCCTCAATTCCTTGAGTTTACTATTTATTTCTTCTTCGTTTAACCTGGTCATGATCTTTAATTCAAAAATAAATTATTAAATCTGCTTGCGATAAAATTGAAGTTATTTCGAAGATCGTGGCGATTTCAAAGAAATCCTCGATTTTTGAACCATCTCCCAGTTTATTAGAAATTCCCAATGCTACTAAAGAAGTATCGCATACGTTAAACTTAGTTTTGTATTTCCTCTTAAGCAAAATTAAAAGATCCTTATGGTTTTCAACATCTTTTAGGTCTAATCCAGTTTGTGCACTTATTATTTTCTTGAAGTTTTCTCCTATAGGTATGGACGTCTCTTTGAGGGCTAGTTTTACCCCTTCTTCTATCAGTATTAACGATGACTCCTGTGTTCTAGCTAAGAGGAATGCGAGGTATGAAAGGGATATCAGATCAGTTTTGTTACCTAAAAATTTAGTTACTATAATACAGTTTTTCACCACCCTTCAGATTCCATTTCTACTGTTCTATTTTCTCCTGCTTTGAAAACCCTGTCGTAGATATGTAAAGATATTGCTAGGAGGATTAGTATAATAGCTATGAATATTCCTGCATTTCTTTGATTTTCATACTGTATAAAGGGATATTGAAGGAAAGTAAGAACGGTCAAAATTATTTGTAGCACAACGATCAGAGCTATTACCATTGTAGCGGTTTTCTGATCCATTTTCTCTATACGTTATAATA
>JBEPYP010000178.1:0-2766 GCA_041641355.1 Thermoproteota archaeon
TAGGTTATCTAAAGTAACATCTAGCATTGTTAAGTGATGGTGCTATAAGGGTAGCTTTTACATCTTTGTTAGTAACGTTGATAATTCTCTCTGTAAGGCTTATCGCTTTCTTCTTGAGCAATAGTTTGATGATTTTGGCAGATGCATTGCATTCAGTCTTCGACATAATCGCAGGGGTAATAGCAATATATGCGTTGAAAATCTCAGCAAAACCTTCTGATAAAGAACATACCTACGGTCACGGGAAAGCTGAAAATATAGGAGCTCTTTTTGAAGCAGTAACTTTGATCATCGTTTGCGCTCTTATAATATATGAGTCGATTTCCAGAATTATCTACCAAGAAGATTTCTCAGTGGAGTTCAACTTCATTGTCATCTCGATAGTGGCATTTACGCTTGTAATGGATATTTGGAGGGCTACTGTACTTAAGAATGCTTCTTTTAAATTCGGTAGTCAAGTCCTTGAGGGCGATAGCATGCATTACTACAACGATGCTTATATAACAGCATCCGTGATCGTGGTAATAATCCTAAGCATTTTCTTTTTTGAAGGTAATGTAGTTTATTTGGATGCTTTTGCCGCGATGTTGATTTCATCCTATTTCGCTTTCTCAGGTGTAAAGCTAGGTAAAAGAGCTATTGACGATTTGCTAGATAGGGCTCCTGCTGGAGTTTTGGATGAAATTGAAAAGATAATAAAGGATAAGAAATGCGTTCCTGTTAGGGTAAGGGCTAGAAAAGTGGGTAATAAGTTATTCGTAGATTCAATCGTTTGTTTACCAGCTGATTTGAGTTCCGTTGAAGCGCATAATGTAGCAGAGCAAATAGAAAGCGAGATAAGAAAAAGGCTGAATTTCAAAGAAATAGACATAACTTTACATCTTGAACCTTTATTGAGTAGAGAAGAAGAAGGAATAAGGAAGGACATAGAAAGGATAAGCTCTGAAATAGGATTACCTATTCATAATCTTATTTTGGAGAAGAACGGAGAAAAATTCGATGTAAGAATGCATGCAGAGCTTTCTCCTAAAGTTAGCATAGATGAGGCTCATAGCAAGATTTCTGTTCTTGAAAACAGAATAAAACAAGAAATAAGCTCCGTGAGGGAAGTAATTATCCACATAGAGCCTTTGAGAGAATACGAGCCTAACATAGCGGAAATCGTTAGAAGAACTCTTCGTGAGCATTCAGATCTTTCTGCGAAGATAAGTTTGAAATCTATATTAGTTACCGTCATGACTGGAAAGGTATACTTAGATTTAGTTTGCTCTTTTCCAGATCATTTAACCATAGAAGAAGTTCATAAAATCACCGCAGCTTTCGAATCTCTGCTTAGAGAAGCTTTAGGCGATGCTATAATAATAACTATACATCAAGAACCTCTTGGTGCAGGGAATCGATAAATTAGAAGAAATCGGAGAAAAATTAGAGATAATAGAAAAGGAAATCCTTAAAGGCAATTTTTCTTTGAGAAAATTAGGATTTTGGGATATAGTTATAGAAGCTAAGTTAAATGATGAAATAGCAAAAAGATATGGTAAAAAGATAGCCGAAATAAATAGATATGTCTTTGAAAAGAAATGGAAGAGAAGATATTCTATATCTTTTGGTATTTCTTTACTTTCTTTAATCTCTATAATTTTTATAGCACTTTACTTCTTTGTTTATAACCATATTTTTTATTTGAGTCTTTATTTTCCTATAGCTTCTTTCGTTCTATCAGCAAGCTTGCATCCGATCACTCAATATATAGTCGGTAGAATCTTCGGCATTAAATTCATTTACATTTATCTAAGAGGACTCTATATTTTTTCGAGGAGCTCCAAGGGCAAAATACACATAGAACCCGCTTTAAAGCTCGATTATGAGAGCTATTTGAAGGTTCATCCCATGAAAAGAGCTATAATGCACGTCTCAGGCACATTCGTTACACTTTTCATCGTGTTCTTCTTTTTCATCCTTTCTTTGACTTATCCCGTAGAATTATTCTCCAAGATTTCTTGCGGAATGATAGCCATAAGTTACTTGTTGACCGAGATGATATACAGCCCTAGATATGCTGCATGGAAGCATTTTAGGGAAGAATATAGAATTTGGAAATCAAAACGCATTCGCTCTATTTAACGTTTGGTGACTTCACAAATATTAAGTTGAACGTTAATAATTAGCTAGATGCAAGATTCAAAGAAAATATTCGATCATGAAGGTTATGATTATTACTTCTTCATCGAAGAAGCCATAAAACCAGAGGTCATCGATTTGAAATTCAAGGATTTGATCGAATCTTTTAGCGATACAGAATTAGGTGATAAATACATTTATTCTCATCAGTATGTATGTTATAAAGCCTTATGTGAAAACAAGAACGTAATCCTTAAATCAGGTACAGGTTCTGGCAAGACTGAAGCTTGGCTTCTATATAGCATAAAACACAAAGTACCAACGCTTGCGGTTTATCCTACCTTAGCTTTAGCTAACGATCAAATAAAGAGGATAAGTTCGTATTGCGATAAGACCGGGTTGAACAGCTTGGTTTTAGATGCGAATAGAAAAGCCGAACTTTTAAAAGAATATGGTACCTCTAAGCTAAGAGCCATAATAACGAACCAAGACATATTGGTTACGAACCCTGCTTTATTAATGTTAGAAATAAAAAAGATCGCTAAAGCTAAACCTTCTTTGATTCAAGGCTTCTTGAATAGGCTTAAACTAATAGTCTTCGATGAGATAGATTTCTATTCTCCTAGGGAGATAGCTTTGATTCTA
>JBEPYP010000179.1:0-2762 GCA_041641355.1 Thermoproteota archaeon
TCGTCGAAGAAGGAAGAGTTAAAAATTTTGAGGAATTCATGAAAATTTTAAGCCAGTTCGTAGATGAAGACTTTCACGTCTTAGTTTATGATGTAAAATCAAAGAAAGAGGTTATGGAGAAATTAGGGTTAAAAAGTCTAGGACATATCTTCAATTCTCTTTTGGTCGAAAACAAAGTAATAGATGTGAAGGATAGAATCATGAAAACTTTGAATTTAGATTTAGCGCCTCTAGAAGAGATCGAGAAATTAACCGAGACTAGCAGAGAAGTGAGCCTTTCTGATCTTTTGTATGAATATTCTCATTCAAAGCAAAGAATATCCCAAGCTAAATTGGTTAGCTGGAAGAACTTCACGAGGTTCTTAGAGGATAAAGCAAGGAAGTATCTGGAAGAGAATGCTAAAAGCATTTACAACCTGTTTCTCATACTTAACGAACACGAAAAGCAAATTGCCACAAAAACCATCAACTGACCGTCAGTACGCCCTGCCGTTCTTCATAATTCAGCAATCGTGGGTGTCTTCATCCGGCAATATGAAAATAACGTTAAAAAATAATAAAGTTAAATCATTCTATGAAATCCGTCCATAAAATATTGAAATTCAGTACAAAACAAAGAATCCAGGTTATCGATATAACTAGGGAGCTGGAAGATTTCGTATCTAAAAGCGATATAAAGAATGGTTTTTGCCTCGTTCATGTACCTCATGCTACTGCTGCTTTAATTCTCAATGAAAACGAAGAAGGGTTGATCGAAGATATAAAGAGGAAGATAGCAGAGGAATTTCCGATGAAGGCTAACTGGATGCATGATAGAATAGATGATAATGCCTATGCCCATTTAGCTTCGTCTTTCATAGGTACTACGAGGATTTTCCCTATAATAGAAGGCAATCTAATAAGAGGGACTTGGCAAAATCTGTTATTCATAGAGCTAGATGGTCCTAGGAGCAATAGGGAGGTAGTTTTTCAAATAATAGGATTTTAATAATTCAACTTGACTACTTTACCATGACTTATTACTACTTTAACATGATTGTACCCTAATGTGTATCCTATCCATTTATAATTGGGCACATCGAGCAATATTATATCAGCATACTTGCCTTCTTCTATAGATCCGTAATCTTCATGAATCCTTAAAGCATATGCAGCGTTTATAGTAGAAGCTGCGATGCATTCTGCTTGCGTCATCCTCAAATTCCTACATGCTATTGCTATGACGCTTTGCATATCGCATATCCAAGAAGCTGGACTAAAGTCTGAAGCCAATGCTACTATCATCCCTTCTCTTATGTATTTCCTAGCATCTGCGTTTTGGTGCATTAAAGAAAAACTTGTCGCAGGAAGTAAGACTCCACACGTCTTTTTCCTTATAGCTTCTTTCAAAGCCTCATCATCTAAGTATATTATGTGATCTATCGAAGTTAAGTCAAAATCTCTAACCAGCTTTCCGCATCCTATATCGGCGATTTCTCCTACATGTGCTTTCAAATTCAAGCCATTTTCTAAAGCTTTTTGGAATATTAATCTAGTATCTTCATAACTCAATGCGCCTATGTCGCAGAAAGAATCAACGAACTTAGCCAATCCTTTACTTGCAGCCAAAGGTATGAGCTCAAGAAATTCTTTCATGAAATTTTCATTAGGCTTTAAATGTGCAAGAAGAGTAGGTATTATCGTAGCCTTTGCTTTCTTCCTGATTTCATCTATTAAGATCAACTCTCGAAATTCTTCTTTAAGGCTTAAACCATAACCTGTTTTAATCTCTATCACTGTAGTGCCATGTTCTATCATGAAATCTATTCTTTCCAAAACCAACTTGATTATCTCTTCATCACTAGCTTTCTTCGTTGATTCTACAGTTCTGTATATACCTCCTCCTTTTTTCAAGATATCTGAATAACTAGCACCTTCAATCCTCAATTCGAATTCATCTTCTCTAGAACCTGTGAATAACAAATGTGTATGAGAATCTATGAAAGCTGGCATAGCTAAAGATTCTTCTATTTCTTCCTTAGCCTTGTAGCTTATCTCTTCTCCTACATAGGATATTCTTTCCCCTTTTATTCCTATCATACCGTCTTCGATAATTCCTAGATCCTTCAAAGCCCCTTTTGTCCTAGGTCCACCTTTTAGGGTTAGAATTTGATCGCATTTTATCACCAAGTCGAATTCGTGCATAATTATTAAACCTAACTATAAATATTACTTTGCAAAAAGTCTAGTAATGCAATATAAACAGCTAGGAAAGACCAAGGAGAAGATACCAGCAATAGGCTTAGGCACTTATGGTTTAGGGGGGTATAATTCAGCAGATTACAGTAAAGATAAAGAGGTTATAGAGCTTATTAGGAATGCTGTAGAGCTAGGAATAACATTTATAGATACTGCTGAGATGTATGGTTCAGGGCATAGCGAGGAATTAATAGGAGAGGCCATAAAAGGACTTAGGGAGAAAGTCTTTATAGCTTCCAAGGTTTTACCTAATCATTTCAGATACGAGGATGTGATAAAAGCCTGTGAAGGAAGTCTTAGAAGGCTTCAAACCAGCTACATAGATCTATACCAGTTACATTGGCCTAATCCAAACGTAAGAATAGAGGAAACGATGAGGGCTATGGAATATCTAGTAGATAAGGGTAAGATAAGATACATAGGGATAAGCAACTTCTATCTTGAAGAGATGAAAGAAGCTATCGCTTCGATGAAAAAGTACGAAATAGTTTCAAACCAAATGGAATATAGCTTATTAGTCAGGG
>JBEPYP010000180.1:0-2748 GCA_041641355.1 Thermoproteota archaeon
CTAGCTTTCTTTACAGGAGGTCTAGGTCCTACCTTCGATGACATTACAGTTTCTTCTGTTGCTGAGGCACTTAATCTAGAGCTTATTGAGGACGAGCTTGCTATTAAGTATATAGCCGAAGCATGCGCTAAGCGTTCGCTTCCTCTTACACAAGAAAGGAGGAAAATGGCTATTTTGCCTAAAGGAGCCTTGGCATTGAAAAATGAGGTTGGAATGGCTCCTGGCGTGTATTTCAACTTTAAAGGTATCGATTTCTTTTTACTCCCAGGAGTCCCTGCTGAGATGAAGAGCATATTTGAGAATGTCGTGATAAACTTTCTAAAGAAAATCGAAGGAAGGGAGTATTATCGAGAGATTTATATTGAAGTTCATGGGGTTCCAGAATCTGATCTAGCTCCTATAATAAAACGTTATAAAGACACTTTCAGACCTATATACATAAAATCCCATCCAAAGGGTTACGAAAGCAGCGCTGGCCATATATTATTGCATCTCTCAATATTCACAGATAAAAAAGAAGAATTATCTCTACTAGACGAAGTTAAAGAAAATATTATGAAAGAGCTTAATAATAGGGCTAAGAAATTAGCTTTAGTAGAATCTCCAGAAATATGACGAGCTTTATATACGTATTAGGTACTGCCGGATCAGGAAAATCTTCTTTAGTAGCATCCTTCTCGGAGTTCTTAGAAAGACACGGCAAATTTGTTCTTCTAGTAAATCTAGACCCTGGTGCTGAAATCCTCAATTACGAACCTGTTGTGGATATAAGAGACCATATTAGGCTAGTAGACGTTATGCAAAAATATAAACTGGGTCCTAATGGGGCTTTGATCGTCTCTGTAGATTTGATAGTGAATTATTTGCCTGAAGTGAAAAAGATAATAAGCGATGAGGAACCTGACTATGTGTTAGTTGATACTCCTGGTCAATTAGAACTTTTTGCTTATAGAGAAACAGGACCAGCTGTAATCTCTTCTTTATCAACAAAAAATTCATTGATACTCTTCTTAATGGATGCTTTTCTCGCCCAAAGAAGTTCTATGTTTACATCTTTGCTATTACTTTCGGCTTCTATTCAAGCCAGATTCTTATTGCCTTATTTACTGATCTTGTCAAAAAGCGATCTTTTATCTACTTCTGTTTTAGAGAAGATAATTAGCTGGTCTGAAGATTTGTCAAATCTTCAAGAAGATTTGGCAGATGAAACTAATGTTATCAACAGAGAAATTGCATTGAATTTAATACCTTTGATAAGTAACTTAAGTATACCTTCTTTGATACCAATATCTTCTTTAACAGGTACAGGTTTCACAGAATTATATGCTGAAATCCAACGTATTTTAGGGAGGGAAGACGAAACAGAGTTAGAACGATAAATATATATTTATCTTCTCTTTTAATAGTAAAGTAAGTTTTAGAACATGTCAAGCCAAACCGCTGATGAAAAGGCACTTTCTTTATCCTTCGATAAATTGAATGAAAAAGAGTTAGAAAATAAACTTTCTGAGATCAAGTCTATGATGATTTATAAGAAAAAAGAGATCTATACATTAATTCAAAAAAGAGCAGAGCTTGTGAGAGAGGCTGGAAGCATCAAGAGGGAAATATTAAGGCTTAAAGAAGCCATAAACGCTCAAGTTCAACGATCAGAAAGCATTAGGAAAGAGCTTGAGACTTATAAATCTTCAAGAATGTACTTAGCAGAAGAAAAGAAAAGGCTTTACGATCAACTTAGAAATATACAAACGAAAATAAAGGATGATAAAGATAAGCTATTAACGAAATTAGCAAGACTCGAATGGATACAACAAACAACTCCACTACCTCCTGATGAGGAACTTGCTTTAATAGATAGGATCGCAGAACTCGAGAAGAAAAGTTTGTTGCTAGAAAAAGGTGAGAAAGTCAGAGAAAAATCTAAGGAGGTAAATCTTAAAATAAACGAACTCTTAGCCAAACGTGAAGCTTTAATCGAAGAGTTAGTAAAAGTGAATCAAATAATCAAGGAATTTAAGAAGCAAATAAGGGAACTGATGGGCAAGCTGATTAGCAAAGGTAAAGAAATAGACAACGTCAAAGAATCTCTATTTAAAGCGATAAAAGAATTCGCAGAAATTAAAAATCAATACGAGAAAATCAAGGAAGAGATCGTAAGGAGAAAGTTATCTATCAAAGCCAGGGTATCTGAACAATCGATAGATATAGAAAACGAATTAGCTGCACGAGCTTTGGAAAAGTATAAACGCGGTGAGAAATTAGATTTTAATGAACTTCAAGTTCTTCTGAAAAAATTTGGAGATAACCTCGGTTAACCCAGCTGGAATAAAAGTTCTTTTTTTATTGAAAATTATAAATTTAGGTAGAAAAGGATATTGTGGAGCGGAAAACTGAAAAAGTACTAATTCTCTATGTAGACAGAGACGGCGATATAACTAAGCAGACTAAAATCCCTACCCCTATAATAGGGAGGGGGAAAAATTTGGAAGCCGCAAATTCATTTGCCTTACTCTCTCCTGAAGATTCTGATTTAAATGCCTTATTTTACGCAATAAAAGTTTATGATGAATTGGTTTCCAAGAATTTATTCCCCCAATGTCAGATCGCGACGATATCTGGAAGCGAGGGAGAAGGTATTGAATCTGATGTTAAGATAAAAGATGAGCTAAATGAGGTTTTAAGCGTTTTCAAGGCAGATGGGGTGATTTTCATAAGTGATGGAGGCAGGGATGAATTGGTAATACCGAT